>JADJIS010000001.1:600000-768491 GCA_016706865.1 Bacteroidota bacterium
TCCAGATTATATGAAATTGACAATAAGATATATTTTTCTATTCTTTGTGGAAAAGAACGAAAAAGTTTTAACATTGAAAATGATGTTGCAAAGCTCAATGTTGACGACATACCATTTCCTTTTCCATATTCCGTTTCAAATTCCAACGAACATTCTTATTACATAACTAACAAAGGATTAGTTTCAAATAAACTTGGCACCCTTTTTATTCCTGAAAAGTTTAATCCGCTTTTAAGCGAAATAACAAATTTATATGTAGACACGAAAAACGACCTTTGGTATTTCGACCTCAATAAAGGAATACAATATTTTCATAATGGCATGATAACTACTCTGCTTCCCGACTATAAAGTAAATAGTATTGCTCAGGATTTTGAAGGGAACTACTGGATTTCAACTATTTCGAATGGGTTATTTGTATTTTATTCCGATTTTTTTAATAAGCAAGAGATCTTATCAAATGAAGAAGCTAAATTATTGCCGATCAATAGTGTATACATTGATGGTGAGGACAATATCTGGGCGGGAAATTCTTTTGCTAATATATCAGTTATAAAGGGAACAAATATCATTCAAAATTTTGATCTTGTTGAATTAAATAAGTATGCGAGGATTATAGATTTTGATGTTGCAGGGAATTCTTTAATAATAGCTTCTGATGAGGGGCTTTTTGATATTAAAAGAAATGAAATAAATAAACCACCGGTAAGAGTTGGGGGAAGAACTGTTAAATCGTTGTCAGTGCTCAATGAAAATGAATTTGCCGCCGCTTATTCTTATGGAGTTTCTGTTTTCACCCGCAAAAACAATATTTGGCTGGAAAAACAAATTTTTACCAAACGATCATTTAGTGTCCAATATAACAAAGATGCTTTATGGTTCTCTTCAGAAAGTGGAATTATTAATTATAAAGACACATTAAGAAATATTAGTATTCCTGAACTGAAAGATAAACGTATACTTGACCTGGCTTTTTTTGAAAAAAGTGATCTAATACTTATTTCCACTGATGGATACGGCATTTACGCAATTGACGATACTGATTATTCCCTGAAATGGCATGCGGAATCAAAAAATGGCTTAACAACAAATCTAACCCGCCAAATGCAACTGGTTGGAGATACTCTATGGGTGAATTCTCCTGCAGGATTAAACAGATTAAAAATCTGGAGAAACGGATTTCAAAAATTAATACCACTTACTACATCAAATGGATTGCCATCTGATGATGTCAGAGATTTTCATATTAAAAATAATACCCTCGCCATTGCTGGGGATTTTGGTGTATTAAAATGGAATAATTTTATTCAGCAGATTAATTTAGCTGCACCTAAGTTTCATATAACAAATATAATTTCAGATAAAGGGGAATATAATTATGGTGAAAAAATTATTTCCGAATATAAGAAGGGATTTATAAAAATACATTATTCGGCCATTCAATATGCGTCAACCATTCCACTTATAGAATATTCTATTGACAATGGGAACTGGCAAACAGCAGCGGTATCGGTTTTAGAGTTGAGTGGCTTGAGTCCTGGCGCACACCAATTGCAATTCCGTTTATTACAAAACAATTCGCTTCATATTAATAACAACTCCATTAACATTTTTATTGAAGCTCCCTTTTATGCACAAAAATGGTTTGTTCCTGTTTTCATTGTATTTATTGCAATTTTAATTTCTTCCGTTATTATATATCGGATTAACAAAACAAAACAAAAGGCTGTAGTGCAATTAAAATTAAGCGAAGATCTGGCATTTGCAGAACAACAAGCTCTACAATCGATGATGAACCCTCATTTCATTTTTAATGCAGTAAATTCTGTTCAACAATACATTATTCGAAACGATAAAAAAGAGGCGAACAAATATCTCACTCAATTTGCAAGACTCATCAGACTAAACCTGGAAACATCAAAAAATAAGTATATAACATTGGAAGAAGAAATTGAACGATTATCTCTTTATCTCCAGTTTGAAAAGGTGCGTTTTGGCGACAAATTAGAATATTCTATCACTGTAACACCGGAATTAGAGGCTGATAAAATATATATTCCATCCATGATCATTCAGCCATTTGTTGAAAATGCAATATGGCACGGACTCATTCCTAAACCTGAAAACGGACATGTAAATATCAATATTGAAAAACAGGATTCGAATTTAATTATCAAAGTGGTAGATAATGGTGTTGGATATAACAATGGAGAGCAGGAGAAAACCGATTCCATTAAAACAAGTATGGGTACCGAAATAACCAAAAGAAGACTCGAATTACTCGAAAAACAAACGGGCAAGGCTCATTTTTTCATAACAGAGGCTACTGATCCTTATAATGAAAGTGACAAAGGTGTTACCATTGTTATTACAATTCCACTTCACAGTTCTCCAATACAATAGAACAAATTCAAGATTTAATTACTTCCCAATTTTTACCACTTAAACACACATTTCTACCTTTCAATCAATACAAAGGGCTTTTCACACATTTGCAATAAATTCCTTCCCCTAAGTTTTCATATTTGTATCATCTAAATCCAAACTCTATGTTTACTTTACCCCAATTATCAAAGCACCTACTGTTTAGTGCAATTTTATCCATCCTTTGTTTGACCTCATTTGCCCAAATTAGCGGCGATTCTACCGTTTGTTTAGGCACCTCGTCCACTTATACAACAAATCTTACCGGGACTATAACTTGGACAATTGCACCAACAGGGCCAACGCTTAACGCTGTCGGCAATGCAGTTACTATTACTTGGACAGTAGCAGGAACCTATACCCTGACTGCGAATAACGGAACTGGCTCAGAAACATTTATTATAAATGCGTATACAATACCTGAACCTGATATTCAATACACTTTAAACCCTTGCTCCATTAGTGATGGAGCAGGAGGGATTCCAGGTGGCGATATGGTTTGCGATACTTTTTGTGTTGATGAGATCGTGAATTATTTTGTAACAAACACTCCCGGTAGTACCTACATCTGGTCAATATTCGGAGGAACAATAATAAGCGGCCAGGGAACAAATTCGGTAATGGTGCAATGGAACACCGCCGGAGGAACCGGTTTAGGTGAATGCGGGTCCTTATGCCTAGAAGAAACAAATGCTGCCGGATGCAGTAGTAAAATAACTTGTGTGCATGGTATTGCAGCATATCCAAACGGCACTGTTGCAATTGGTTCAACATCAACAATTGTTGCAGGTGTAATAAATGCATGTTTGAATGAAGTTATCACATTTATCAATAATTCAACGGGACCATTTACTTCCTATACATGGGATTTTGGAGATGGTAATTTCACAACAACTCTTGGAGCTACTAATGTAACAAACAGTTATTCCTTACCAGGAACTTATACTGTTATTTTAACTGCAAGTACCGATTGTTGCAGTAACAGCGATACAATTACCGTAGTTGTTGGTGAGCTTCCCGGACCAGATATTTTTTGTATCACTCCGGTATGTTCCAATGAACCCGAAGTGCAATATTGCACAAGTGTAACAGGTTGTACTTATACATGGGTAGTTACCGGTGGAACAATAATTTCCGGCCTGGGAACATCATGTATAACTGTTGATTGGGGCCCTGGTCCGGTTGGAACTATTTCATTGACCGTATCAGGTTGTTCTCCTGCAGTTTGTGCATCAACAACAACAGTTTCAGTACCAATCATGCCTAATGGCAACTTTAATATTTTAGGTCCATTAGTAGTTTGTGTTGGCGCAACAGAAACTTATAATGCACCTTATGTTCCAGGATCACAATACACTTGGACATTAATTGATCCTTCAGCAGTTACAACAATATTACCATATAATACTCCTCCATATATTCAATCAGTTACTTTTAGTATGCCTGGAAATTATACACTTATTTGTAATATGGTGAATGATATTTTAGATTGCGAAGGTGCTGATACCATTATAATAAAAGTACGACCAAACTTCAGCATATTTGGACCAACAAGTGTTTGTGTTAATAATCCGCCAACATTTTTTTCGTCTGCTAATAATTGCAATTGGACAACTACCTCACCGGGCAATTCGCCGCAAACAGGAACCTCAGCAGCTTTTGTATTTAATACAGTTGGAACATTTACTGTAACTGCAAATGCAATTCCCGCTGCTTCTGTTTGTAACAATCCACAGATAATTACAATAGTTGTAAAACCAAATCCAGTTACTCCAATAATTACCGGACCAACAATAGTTTGTCCTCAGGGAACTTATTCCTATTCCACTTCCGGTTATTCACCCGGCGTATCTTATAGTTGGAGTTTTATTGATGTTGCATTTAATGTAGCATCAGGAAATACAAATCCATTCAATTTAACATTACCTACAGGATTTACAAGTGGAACATTAACATTAACTGTAACAGAAAATGGATGTTCAGCAACAACCGTAATTAATTTAAATGCACCGGCAACTCCTGCTCCTGTATTTACGGGAAATCAAACAGTTTGTCCCGATCAAAATGAAATATATACTGCAATTTTAAGTTATCCCGGTTTATCAAATGTAGTATGGACAATTACTCCTCCAAGCGCAGGAACAATATTGAGCGGACAAGGAACTGCAACTCCCACAATTAAATGGCATTCTGTAATTCCGAATGCTTTACAAAATGTTCTGCTTACAGTTACAGAAACAACATGCCTAACATTAACGGGTTCATATTCTTTACCAATAACAATTTATCCGCTTCCGGTAATTAATGCGAGTGCAGCACCATTTTGTCCAGGATCAAATACTATTCTCACTGCAACAGGTGGAACAGGATATTCATGGTTTGATGCTTCTAATAATCCTTTGGGTGGACCAACAGCAACTGTTTTTCTACCGGGAAATTATTATGTAGTTGGAACAGATGCAAATGGTTGCACAGCAAAAGACTATATTAATGTAATAGCATTTTCACAGCCATACACAATTATTTCTCAATCAAATATTGGAATGTGCGATACTAATGGAGTATTACAAAATATTGTAAATTTAGTAGCATTAAATGGTCCGGGAGGATATAGTTTTTTATGGTCGCCGGGAGGTGCTACCACAAGTTCAATAGCTGAAGATTCAGTTGGAACATATTCGGTAACAGTTACTGATAATAATGGTTGTCAAAACACAGTTTACTACAATATAGGATGCCCACCTCCACCTGATACCTGTGAGCTTCCAACAAATTGCCTTTGTGTAAATAATACACCAAGTGCCGTGCAGGGAAATCCAAATTGTAATGTATATAATTTTACGGCAAATTCTACTTGCACCGGCACACCATTTTGGAATTTTGGAGATACAAATCTCGGCTCCGGCAATACTATTTCAAATACTTATGCAATTGCAAGTTATTACACAGTTTGTTATTCAAATTCAGATCCCGGATGTTGTCCACCGGCCCCAGCATGTACAACTATTGTTGTTCCGGTTGCTGCGGATTTTGATGTAAATATTATTTGTAATACTGTTACAGTTTCCGATTATTCAACATTTTTACCAGGGTATGCAATTACGGGACATTTCTGGGATTTTGGTGATGGATTTACCACTACTTCTGCAACTCCGGGACCACATACTTATGCATTGCCCGGCCTATACACAATTACACTAAATGTATTTACTGCAGCCGGATGTCAGGCAATTGCAACAAATAATATTGTTGTGAACGGCCCTTCAATTTCTGCTACAATAGTTCCTACAGGTTGTAATGGTCCTGTTAATTTTAGTGCAATTACATTAGGTGGACCGATAGTAGATTGGAGTTGGGATTTTGGTGATACTTATGGTTCCAATGTTCAAAATCCTCAACACATTTTTAATGCCGCAGGACCTTACATTGTTTCTGTTACAGGAACAGATGCAAATGGATGTACAGTTACTGTTTTTGATACCATTAATATAGTTGCGCCTCCGGGTCCATTTAATTTAATTTATGCCACACCTTCCTGCGGACCAACTTTAATTACAATTCCTGGAGCAGGTTCTTATACTTTATTTCAATGGTATAATAACGGAACATTAATTCCCGGTGCAACTTCTAATTCCTATCTTGCAACTCAGTCAGGAAATTATACTGTTGAGGTAACTGATATAAATGGATGTGTAATTACAAGCAATATTGCACCCATAATAATTAATCCAACACCAATAATTGCATTAACAGCTTCACCTAATCCACTTTGCAGCAACGATCCTGTTACAATTAATTCTAATCTCACTGGATTTTATACATTAAGTTGGGTGGTTGATGGAACTCCTACCTTTGGAGGAAATAGTATTATACTTAATTTTTTATCTCCGGGTATACATATTATAAGTTTAAGCGCAATTGATCTTGCAACAGGTTGCAGCGATTCTGCAGCAATATCAATTCTTGTAAATCCTTCACCAACAGTATTTATTACAAATAGTGACCCAAGTGGAGTTTGTTCCGGCGATTCCATTCAACTTACGGCAAATTCGCCAACTGCAATTAGTTATTTATGGAGCAATGGCGATACATTTAATCCTGTTTATATTAATTCAAGCGGAACGTATAGTGTAACTGTTACCGATGCACTCGGTTGTACTGCCTCTGCTGCTTCCTTGGTAACAATTCATCCATTACCTGACCTTAGTATGTTGCCAATTGGTTGTGATTCTGCATGTATTAATCCTGTGCCGAATATTATTAATGGACCACCAAACATGCTTTCTTATAATTGGCAAATAAATAATGTTACAGTTGCAACAACACAAAATTTAACTTTAAGTCCGTTAAATATGCCGATATATGGAATTCCATATACGGTATCATTAACTGCAACTACAATTAATGGTTGTGTTGATTCGACTCAGTTTGAATACACTCCTCTTGATTGCGATTCAACCGATTGTTTCGATCTGGAAGATACTATTTATTGTAATGAAGACGGTACATTTACCATCGAACTTTTAGTTACAAATAACAATACCGCAACATCAACATATTTATGGCTACACGATATTAATTCGCCATTTAGTTTGTCGCCAACTTATATTGTGCCTTTAACTTTATTACAAGGACAAACATCAGCACCTATATTTATAACAGTTAATTATCCTCCGGGACCACTTCCATCGGAAATTTGTTTCCAGGCATCATTATACAATACAGATTCTTGTTGTCATGATACGTCGTTTTATTGTATTCCTGTTCCTGTTTGCGATCCATGTGAATTTATAAGTGTGCATACAGATTCTACGGATGAATGTTGTAAAACAATTTCCATCACCAATAATTATTCATCTACATATTTTTCAGGAATACAAATAGTTCCTGTAACACCTGGTGCTACTATCGGTTCTGCACAACTCGGATTTACTTATTTAGGAACCTGGTCAGGATCAGGAAATGCATCACAAATGACGTTTACTCCGAATTCCGGATTTATTCCAACCGGAACAATAACATCTCTTGTTGAACTTTGTTTAAATCTCGCACCGGGCACACCTAGTCCGCAAATTGTGGTAATTAATTGGTTGGTGCCAGGAGCAATGGAAGGTGATAGTATTGTTTGTGTTGATACTTTAATATTTTATTGTAATGCTCCTACGGAAAATCCTTGCGGGGAAATTGTAGGAAATATAATTTGTAATGAGGATGGTACATATTCTTATAATTATACATTTACAAATAATAGTCCGCAAACAGTTAGCATGATAGTATTTACAAGCGTAAGTCCATTTGTAAATATTATTCCAAATCCGATATTACCTGCATCACCTGTATTACCTGATAGTTCTTATTCAGGAACCGTAATTATTGATCCAGGAATATATCCACCTGGAACTACCATTTGTTTTGATCTTACTTTAGCTGATTCAACGGGATGGTGTTGTCATACAATGGATAGTATTTGTATAACATTACCGGAATGCGATACATGTGCATGCGGTGAATGGACCACATTTAGTTTCGATTCATTTGATGCAATAAATGGTGACGTGAATTGCGGAGATACAATTGATTTTGAGGTGGGTAACACCATTGTATTTTATGCGGGGGGATATACTTGTATCGGAGATTCTTTATGCACAAGTGTAATTAGTTGGACAATGAATGGACCGGTAACCGGATCGGGAACAGGTTATCCAACATTTAATTTCTCCGTGGCAGGTTCTTATACATTAACACTATATGGTTCATGTAATGGCAACATGTGTGATTCATGTGTAATTTATTTTGAAATTGCAGATGAGGCTTGTGATTGTGGAACCTGGATTCCATTTAATTTAACCGATGAATCAGGTGGTGGAATTGATACTTATGATGTGGAATGTGGTGGAACATATTCCGGAATTGAACCATTCGGATTTATTTCATTTAATACCGGTGGAATTAATTGTATAGGCGATCCTGCAACTTGTGGCGGATCACTTACTTGGAATGTTACTGGTCCGATAACTGCTTCAGGAACCGGATTACCATCCTTTGCAACTACAACTGCAGGAACATATGTATTAACTATTTATGGATATTGCGGAGGTAATTTATGCGATAGTTGTATCATTACTTTTGTGGTGGAAGAAACATGTGAATGTGGAACATTTATTCCATTTAATTTAACCGATGAATCAGGTGGTGGAATTGATACTTATGATGTGGAATGTGGTGGAACATATTCCGGAATTGAACCATTCGGATTTATTTCATTTAATACCGGTGGAATTAATTGTATAGGCGATCCTGCAATTTGCGGCAGTTCTCTTACATGGAATGTAACAGGTCCGATTAGTGCTTCAGGAACCGGATTACCATCCTTTGCAACTACAACTGCTGGAACTTATGTGTTAACCATTTATGGATATTGCGGAGGTAATTTATGTGATAGTTGTATAATTACTTTTGTAGTGGAAGAAACATGTGAATGTGGATCATGGGATTCATTCGGAGCTACTGTTGATGTGCCGGGCGCATTTGATTATTCCATACTTGCAGATTGTGGAGACAGTTTCAACAGCATACCTGTAGGTACGAATATTAATTTTGTTGCAGGTGGATATTTATGTATTGGTGATGCGACAATTTGTGATTCAGAAATTGAATGGAATTTAGCGGGTCCTGTTACAATGTCAGGAACAGGTTTACCAACCTTTACTTTTACAACTCCTGGTGTATATTTCTTAACATTTACAGGTTCTTGTAATGGTACTGAATGCGGAACATGTACAATTAGATTCAGAGTTGTTGAAGCGCCGATCTGTGATTGCGGAACTTGGGAATCTTTCAGTGCAATAGTTGACGTGCCGGGTGTTGCTGATTATTCTATAATTGCAGATTGTGGCAGTATATTTAATGATGTTCCGGTAGGTTCAAATATAAATTTTGTTGGAGGAGGGTATTTATGTATCGGTGATGCAGCAGTTTGTGGTTCAGAAATTGAATGGACTTTATCAGGTCCTGTTACAATGTCAGGAACAGGTTTACCAACCTTTACTTTAACAACTCCGGGTGTTTACTTCTTAACATTTACAGGATCTTGTAATGGTACCGAATGCGGCACATGCACAATTAGATTTGTTGTAGTAGATGCGCCAATTTGTGATTGTGGATCATGGGGATTATTTGATGTGAGCAATGCAACCAAAACAATGCATAATCAGCCATGCGGAACCCAGTATAATTGGAAAATAAATGTTCCAATTACATTAAACGGTGCTTACAGTTGTTTCGGAGAATGTGCTGCAACATATACATGGATAATTAAGAGAAATGGCACTACAATTTTAACCGGAACCGGTCTCCCTGTAACATATACTCCAACTTTAAATGGAAATTATGATGTAATTATTTATCCGGTGTGTGGAGGCGTGGAATGCACACCTTGTACTTTCCGCTTTAAAGTAAAAACAGTGGCTGCACCAAAACTTCATGATAATTCAAATGCTAAACTGTCGATGTTGCTTGCACCTAATCCGGCAAATAATTATGTGCAGGTTGGAATTGAATCTATTTACAGTGAAGGTGGAACGCTTATCATTACAAATGAATTGGGAGTAATTGTAAAATCGGAATTCGTTGAATTATCAGAAGGAACAAATACCTTTGAAATTCAAATTCAAACACTTCCTTCCGGAATATATTTTGTTAAATATTCGGGAAATAGTGAAATTACTGTTGAACGGTTGATCATATCAAGGTAATTAGATGATTTAAAAAGAGGCTATCTCAAAAGGATAGCCTCTTTTTTATTGTACACTACACAAAGAACAGATTTTTCGAAACATTATAAAACTGACCTTATATCATGGGCAGAAAATTTAATTGTTGAATTTCTTCCACAATTACAAAATAAATAAAGACAAAAAAACCAGACCTCCAAACTTTACGTATATAGCCCCAAATGACTGTTATGCAAGGTAAAATCTTAAAATGGGGGTTGATTGGATTATCCGTTTTCGTGATACTTTTCCTTTCCTTAGGAATTCATCTGTATTATGTAACAGACAATTTTTACCAAAATGAGCTATCAAAACCCCAAATACAATTAAGTCGCATTGATTTTAAAGAAGATATTGATTCCACAGAAGCGAAACAAATACAAACATTTGTAAATGGAATAGAAGGAATACAAAAAAGTTATTTCAATATAAAAGATGATATACTTGTTTATTCCTATTATGCAGGAAAACAAAATTCGGAAACAGTATTTAAATTATTAACTCAGGCAACACACGTAATTGGAGAAACTTTTTATGTAAGTGCTGATAAGGTTAACAGTGGTTGTCCCGCGATGCAAAAAAACGGCGAAACAAGCGGATTATTAAATGTTTATAAAGTCATGTTTTCCATATTTTAATAAATACATTATTTCAATTATAAAAAATAAATATTATGTCGACAAAAAACCTACTATTAATACTATCCTTTGGGGCGATAGTAACCTTTTCTTCTTCTTGTAAAGAGGATGAACAACCGGATCCCACTCCTGCAGATCCAACCCTTTATCAAAGAGTTGGAGGAACAACTATGGTTGACGATCCTGCTAATCCAGGAACACAAATTGAACAGGGTAGATTAACACTTCGTTCTGTAGTTGACAGTTCTATTTTTGTTATTGCAGCTGATCCATCCATGGCAGCTTTTTTTCCGGTATTACTTGGAGAAGTTGGCACAGGTGATCTGTCCGGTTTCACTGCATTGAGTGATAATTTTACTGATTTTCTGTGTTCTGCAACAGGTTCCACAAATCCTGATTATGCATATATAGGTTTAAGTATGGAAGATGCCCATGCACCTGCAGTAAATTCGAGGATGGGAATGGCTGCTACGGATGCTGATTTTGATGCATTTATTGGAGATATTGCTGTAGGTTTATCACAAAACGGAGTTACTGATACTGATCTGATAAATGATCTTGTTGAATTATTAGAAACAACCAGGGCAGATATAGTTCAACTATAATGCAAAAATTAATTATATAAATGTGAAATTAAAAGAGCCGCTATTTTAGCGGCTTTTTAATTTCCTGGATCTTGTAATATTATCATTCCAATTAATCCGATCGCTATGGAGTTGCTATCATGAAATCGAGAATTGTTTAAAATGTAAGTACATTATTATAGTTTTGTACAAATTTGTATGATGAATAAAATTATTGTTCTCGGTGCAGGAATGGTTGGAAGAGCTATGGCGATTGATCTGAGCAAAGATCTGGAAGTATATTCAGCGGATATCAGCGAAGAAAATCTTTCCAAATTATCTCCGCACAATATTAAAACTATCAAGGCCGATCTTTCCAATAAAGAAACCATTAAAGAATTAATTGCAGATAAAGATCTTGTGATAGGAGCTGTTCCAGGATTTATGGGATTTGAAACCTTTAAAACCGTAATTGAATCCGGAAAAAATACCAGCGATATTTCTTTTTTTGATGAGGATCCATTTATATTAAATGATGTTGCCTTAAAAAATAATGTTACCGCTGTAATGGATATTGGTGTTGCCCCCGGCATGGATAATATTATTCTGGGATACCACAATAAAAGAATGCAGGTAAGCGATTTTATTTGTTTGGTTGGAGGATTACCCGCTGCCCGCATTTGGCCTTACGAATATAAAGCACCCTTTTCTCCTGCGGATGTACTGGAAGAATATACACGACCGGCGCGTTTCGTTGTTGATGGTAAAATAATTACAAAACCCGCACTTAGCGAACCCGAGTTGATGCAATTTGAAGATATCGGAACATTGGAAGCATTTAATTCGGATGGCTTACGATCCTTAATTAAAACAATGCCCAATATTCCGAATATGATTGAACGCACTTTGCGTTATCCCGGCCATATTGAATTAATGCGCGTATTCCGCGAATCGGGTTTTTTCAGCAAAGAGGAAATTGATATTAAAGGAAAAAAAATACGTCCGCTTGATCTTACGAGTAAATTATTATTCCCGCAATGGAAATTAGGTGATGAGGAAAAAGAATTTACAGTAATGCGCGTTATAGTTTCAGGTTTAGAAAATAATAAACAGGTAACTTATACATACGATCTGCTCGACAGATATGATGCCGCTACCAAAACATCATCCATGGCCCGCACAACAGGATATACCTGCACCGGAGCAGCTCGTTTAATTTTGGAAAATAAATTTACACGTAAGGGTGTTTCTACTCCTGAATTTGTTGGGGAGGATGAAAATTGTTTTAATACTATGATTAATTATTTGAAGGAAAGAAATATTAATTATAGAATGCAAAAAACGGTGCATTAATGTTACATTCACCTATCCAAAGCGTTCGTTGCGTGTAACATCGTGGGGCCAAGACCACCCGTGGCTATTAAAAATTAATCTTCTTTTTCCGCTTCGTCAACTTCCTCTTGAAATTCCTTAAATTCTTCTGTTGTAATTTCCTTATGTTTTTTAGGGAAATTAAATAACCAGCTCGTTAATACCGGAACAATAAAAATTGCAACCGTTATTAATGAAAAATACAAATCGGTGCGTTCACTTTCCAAAAAATGGCATAAAGGAGTATCTCTCCCAAATTCATGACATAAAAAAGATAATACCAGTTTTAAACCGAGCAAGGCAATAATAAAAAATGCAGAGGCATTTAAAAACGTAAATCTTTCCAATAATTTGATTACACCTTGTGCAACAAATCTAATAGCGAGAATTCCAATAAATACCCCCAGGCAAATAAGCCAAATATTATCCGTATAAGCAACTGCCGCAAAAACATTATCAATGGAAAAAGCAAGGTCCATTATATTAACTAAAATCACAGTGCTCCAGAAATTCCCTATTCTTCCAACTGTATTTTTATAAAACCAATTGTTTTGTTTATTGAGTGTATCATCTCCGGTTTGCGGGGTTGATTTTGTTCGGAAAAAATCTACAGATAAATATAAAAGGTACAATCCGCCAACAGCTTTTAACCACACCACTTGTATAAGCCACGAAGCAAGAAGTAAGGCAAGTCCTCTAAAAAAATATGCACCGAAAATTCCATAACGAAGAGCTCTTCCCCTTTCCTTTTTCGGAAGATCCATAACCATTGTACCCATTACCAATGCATTGTCGACACTTAACATTGTTTCGATCAATATCAAATTAAAAACAATAATACCTGCTTGTGTAGGCGTATGACCGAAAAATTCAACAAAATCAAATAATAATATCCCTGCTTCCATAATTTTTCTTTTTAACTGATTTGTTCTTTTTGCATTTCCATTTCCCAATTCCAGGCTGAACGCATCATCTCTTCAATATCTCTTTTGCATTGCCAGTTCAAAATTTCTTTGGCTTTATTGTTATTCGCATAAATAGAAACAACATCTCCCTCCCTTGGTTCCCCGATAGAATAATTAAGTTTTGTGCCGCTCACTTTTTCAAATGCATGTATCAATTCAAGTACAGAAATTCCCACACCACTGCCAAGATTAAAAACTTCATAATTGGTTGCATTTTTATTATCAATAAGATATTGCAAAGCTAAAGTATGAGCTTCCGCAATATCCATAACATGCACATAATCCCTGATACAACTTCCATCACGGGTATCATATGTATCTCCAAACACTGTGAAACTTTCCTTTTTGCCAATAGCTGTCTGTGTAATATTCGGCACTAGATTTTCAGGTTCTGAAAAAGGTATTTCTCCTATCAATCCACTTTGATGTGCACCCACCGGATTAAAATAGCGCAAAGAAATAAAATTGGAAGAAATGGTTTTTGCATGCGCTGAAATCATTTGTTCCGCCAACAATTTTGTCCATCCATAAGGTGACTCCGGAGCGGAAACCGGAGTTAACTCATTTACGGGCAATTCAGTAGTATTTCCATATACACTGCAAGAAGAAGAAAATACAAAATTCGGAATATTGTATTCCTCTGCAATACGCAGAATATTGATGGTAGAATTTAAATTATTATCAAAATAGATCAATGGCTTTTGCACCGATTCACTAACGGATTTAAAGGCTGCAAAATGAATTATTCCAACAATATCAGAATGTCCTGAAACAATATTTCTCAATTTAGGAAGATCACGACAATCCACGCGATAATTGGTAAATCCTTTTTGTGTTATCGTTTTTATTCTTTCCGCAATTATCTGTTTCGAGCGGGAAAGATTATCAATGGAAATTACTTCAAATCCTTTTTCTAAAAGATCGATAATGGTATGAGAGCCGATGAATCCGGTTCCGCCGGTGATGAGTATTTTTTTTGTAGACAAAGTTAAAATATTGTTCTTTGGTTAAAAATATTTTGATGTGATGAAAATGTTATGGGGAGGAGATCCGATTTATGTTCTTTATTCCTTGTTCTTTATTCATTATTAGGCTTACGGAGAATTATCTCCCGGGTTGTCTATCCGATTGGTGTTCGATATTCCTTGTTCTTTATTCGATATTAATATAATTCTCCTACGAAGGAATATCTCCCGGGTTGTCTTTCCGATTGATGTTCTTTATTCCTTGTTCTTTATTCGATATTAATATAATTCTCCTACGAAGGAATATCTACCGGGTTGTCTTTCCGATTGATGTTCTTTATTCCTTGTTCTTTATTCTTTATTAATTATTCATTTCCTCTTTTTCCATATTTTTTTTCGCCGTCTTCACACTTGCCATAAAAATAGAAATAAGTTGATTGGTTTCTGATAATCCATTTTCTACCATTTCCAAACTATTTGTTAAAGGCGTTTTGTAAATAAGCTTTAGTGCAGCTCTTGATTCCCTAAGTTCCTTTAACAAGATTTTAATCTTATGTATAAAATCCTTTCTTGACTCTGCACTCTGAGCTTCGCCATAATGTAATGCCGGATTAGACCCAGATCTAACCAGTTGACCAGCTATATGATTTCCTGCTCTTGTATTAAACAAGGAATCAACTATTTTAAAAATAAGAACGCTGAATTCTATAAGTCGATCTTCCAAATCGTACTTAACGTCTTTTTTGGGATTATTCATTTATTTGTTTTTAAGGATAAATAAAATACTAATATCAGAAAATCAAGGAACAAAAAAATAACAATTTAAATCTTTTTAACTATCATTCAAATTTATAACAAAATTTTTAAAAAATAATGAATAAAGAACAAGGAATAAAAAACATTAAAGGACAGTCCGCCCCAAACAAATCGCTCATCCCAAATCCCCACCTCACCCTATTAACCTCATCAAATACCCTCCATACCCACTCTTCATCAATGGCGCAGCAATCTTCTCCAACTGTTCTGCATTAATAAATTTTTTTCGAAATGCAATTTCTTCTATACATCCGATATTTTGTCCTTGACGTTGTTCTATGATTTGTACAAATTGTGATGCTGCCATTAAGGAATCAAATGTTCCGGTATCGAACCAGGCAGTACCACGAGGTAATACACTTACCTTTAATTTTCCCTGATTTAAATATTCTTTATTTACATCAGTAATTTCATATTCGCCACGAGGACTTGGTTTTAAATTTTTTGCAATATCAACAACATGATTATCGTAAAAATATAATCCCGGAACTGCGTAATTTGATTTTGGAATTTTTGGTTTTTCTTCAATAGAAATTACTTTTCCTGCATCATCAAATTCAACAACTCCATAACGATCGGGATCACTTACATGATAGGCATATATAATTCCACCATCGGGATTATTATTTGCCGTGAGCAATTCGCCCATTCCTGCGCCATAAAAAATATTATCTCCTAAAACCAAAGCAACTTTATCATTTCCTATAAAATCAGCGCCAAGGGTGAAGGCCTGTGCTAATCCGTCAGGTGAGGGTTGTTCCACATAACTGAAATTACAACCAATTCTGGCTCCATCACCAAGAAGCCTTTGAAACCCAGGCAGGTCGTATGGTGTGGAAATAATAAGTATTTCATTGATACCTGCCATCATCAATGTTGACAAGGGGTAATAGATCATGGGTTTATCATAAATTGGCATCAATTGCTTGCTAATTGCCAATGTAATAGGATGTAAACGGGTTCCTGATCCTCCTGCTAGAATAATTCCTTTCACAAGTGTTAGTTTTTTGGCAAAGATATTCAATCGGGCAACATACCTGGCTAAGTTGAAATTGTCAATCTAAAAGTGTCAATTCAAAAAAGGTGATTTATATCACCTTATCATTTGATTACTATCATCTATCATAAGTTCATGCTTATCGAATTTTGAATTTCTAAATAAGATATTATGAAAAAAATAATCTATCTCTCCCTGACTCTCTGTTTAATGGTTTTTATAACGGCATGCGGCAAAAAAGAAACTACAACTACAGGTACAACTCAAACTGCTGAAAAACCTAAAAGCATGATGGGCGCTGAAACCGAACAGCAAAAAATGATCAACGACGGACGTGGAATTGGTGAAATTAAAATGGTTTCACTGAGTGTTCCTTTGGAACAGGAGCGTGTAAAACGCGGAAAAGATGTATATGATATGAAGTGTTCATCATGCCATAAACTCACTTCTGAGAGGTTTGTAGGACCTGGCTGGCTAGGCGTTACAACCCGCCGCAAACCGGAATGGATCATGAATATGACCACCAATGCAGATGTTATGCTAGAGCGGGACCCTGAGGCTCAAAAACTACTTGAGCTTTGTTTAACCCGCATGCCAAATCAAAATGTATCTATCGGCGATGCACGTGATGTATTGGAATATATGCGAAGTAACGACGGAGTAAAATAACATTTGAAAACAATCCTAAAAAATATCAAATTATGAAAAATTTAAGCTTATTACTTATCGTAATAATTGCAGGGGTTTATGGGTGCAAACCCAAGACTACCGGCAGTATTGCAACCGGAGATGCCGCCTCGAAGGTGTACGTTGCTCCGGGTTCATACGACGAATTTTATAGTGTAGTTTCGGGAGGTTTCAGTGGCCAAATGGCCATTTATGGTATACCTTCCGGCAGATTATTCCGTGTAATCCCGGTTTTTGCCGAAGATCCACAATCCGGATACGGATACAGCGAAGAAACAAAACCTATGCTGATGACCTCTCATGGTATGGTTCCTTGGGATGACCTGCATCATATTGCCCTCTCCACTACTAATGGAGTGCATGACGGCAGATGGGCATTTGGAAACGGAAACAATACACCGCGTATCGCACGAATTGATATGACCACCTTCAGAACAGCTGAAATAATCGAATTGCCTAACAGTTCAGGTAATCACTCCTCTCCTTTTATCACTGAAAATACCGAATACACCATTGCGGGTACTCGATTCAGTTATCCTCCCGATTATGATGGAGCAAATCCAGACGTTTCTATTTCCAGTTATAAAGAAAACTTTAAAGGTTATTTAAGTTTTGTTGGAGTGGATAAAGAAAGCGGTATGATGGATCTTTCATTTCAGATACAAATTCCACCACTAAATACAGATCTTGCAAGAGGTGGAAAAGGGCCTTCACACGATTGGTTCTTTTTCAGTTGTTATAATTCTGAAAAAGCATTTACATTATTAGAAGTAAATGCAAGTCAGAAAGATAAAGATTTTATTCTTGCCGTTAATTGGAAAAAAGCAGAACAATATGTTAAAGAAGGAAAAGCAAAAGCGCAAAAAGTAAAATATGCGCATAATTATTTTGATGAGAATACACAAACTGCAGTTTCCGAAATTAGGACTGATGTATTGGTACTTGATCCAAAGGAGTTAAAAGATATATTATATTTAATTCCTTGTCCTAAATCACCTCATGGTTGCGATGTTGATCCAACGGGACAATATATAGTTGGTAGCGGAAAACTAGCTGCAATAATTCCTGTATTTTCGTTTGAAAAAATTCAGAAAGCAATTGCAAATAATGATTTTGAAGCGGAATACGATGGTATCAAAGTATTAAAATACGAATCATGTTTACATGGTGAAGTTAAAAAACCAGGTCTAGGACCATTGCATACCGAATTTGATAATGAAGGAAATGCATACACTTCATTTTTTGTTTCTTCTGAAATTGTGAAATGGAATGTAAAGAGTTTAGAAATTATTGATCGCGTTCCAACCTATTATTCCATAGGTCACTTATCAGTACCGGGCGGTCCTACTTCTAAACCCTGGGGAAAATATGTAATTGCCTATAATAAAATAACCAAAGATAGGTATTTACCAACCGGACCTGAACTTAATCAATCAGCACAACTCTATAGCATTGAAGGTGACAAAATGAAATTATTATTAGACTTTCCAACTATTGGCGAACCACATTATGCGGAAGCTATCCCTGCAGAACTGATAATGCCGAATTCGAAAAAGATCTATAAGCTGGAAGAAAATAATCATCCATATGCAACTAAACAGGAAAAAGAGGCCAAGGTAGTCCGCGAAGGAAATAAAGTACATATTTTTATGACTGCAATTCGCTCGCATTTAGTGCCTGATAATATTGAAGGTGTAAAAATTGGTGATGAAGTATATTTTCATGTAACAAATCTTGAACAAGACTGGGATGTACCGCATGGATTTGCAGTTAAAGGTGCAAATAATGCAGAATTATTAATTATGCCGGGTGAAACACAAACGCTAAAATGGTATCCCGACAGAGTGGGTGTATATCCATTTTATTGCACAGATTTTTGTTCCGCTTTGCATCAGGAAATGCAGGGATATATAAGAGTATCACCGGCAGGTTCCAGTGTGCCAATTATATTCAGTACAGGAAAAACCGGGGAAGCTGTAACACCGGCCGGTAAATAGAAAATAATTTTTATTCACCACTAAATAAAAAGTTATGTATAAGTTAAAATATATTCTCTGCATTACCGCAATAGTTGTATTCTTTTACGGATGCAATGGTAATAAAGAAGATGCAATGGTGGAAGAAGATGACACTACCATGGTTAAAAGCGGAGGACAAGAATCTGTTGTTGACGATGAATCACAAAAAGATGTTGTTAAAGTTGCGGTGAGCTCTCCGGATCACACCACTTTGGTTGCTGCATTAAAACATGTTGAATATGTGGATGATCTTTCCAATGCAGGTCCCTTTACTGTATTTGCACCAACAAATGCAGCTTTTGATAAATTACCAGAAGGAACACTTGATGATCTATTAAAAGAAGAAAATAAAGCTGTATTGAAAAACATTCTGGAATATCATGTTGCTGTTGGCGGATATAAAACCGAATACATGCAGGATGGTCAGAATATTGGAATGGCAAATGGTGATAATATCAAAATAAGTATGTTGGGTGATAGAATTGTGATCAATGAAAAAGTAAATATCATAGCAACAATTCCCGCATCAAATGGAATTATTTATGTTGTGGATGGAGTTTTATTACCACCGGCAAGCAAATAAATCTGACCAATAATAAATAGTTGGACCGGCCTCTTCACCGGTCCAACTTCAAAAATCAGGCAAATGAAAAAAATGTCCACAGCTTCGAGAATCGGAGTATTAATAGCATCGCTATGTTTTCTGGCAACATTTAAATTTCCATTTTGGGTAATTTATCTAACAGCTCCACAATATCCCGAGGGTCTTACTCTGTATATATGGTTGCATAAACTTAGCGGCGACCTTGAAATTATAAATGGGTTAAATCACTATATCGGAATGGCTATTATAGATCAAAGCACCTTTCCGGAATTTAAAATATTACCATTTGCTATGGGATTTATTTTGCTTACAGGTATATTAACTGCAGTATTGAAAAATTGGAAAATATTTTATGGATGGACAATTTTTTTAGTGTTGTTTTCCATTTTAGCATTGGTAGATTTTTATAGATGGGAATATGCTTATGGCCATAACCTGGATCCTCATGCTGCTATTCAGGTTCCCGGAATGACCTACCAGCCACCCTTAATTGGTTATAAACAATTGTTAAATTTTGGCGCATATTCATATCCTCATGGGGGTGGATGGTTTTATATTGCAGGTGTAAGTTTGGCTTGTATCATTTTAGGCATTCGCATCTGGCAAATTAAAAAACAAAATCGTAAATTATGAAATATTCAGGCATATCAACACTAATTGTTTTTTTCACCTTTATTTCCGCATGCAGTATAAAATCGAAACCTATTACAGAAGGTGTTGATACTTGTGAAAATTGCAAAATGACAGTTATGGAAAAGAAATACGCCGGAGAAATTGTGACAAATAAAGGGAGGACTTTTATATTTGATGATCTCCATTGTTTAAACAATTATCTTTCTGTAAATATGTTGGCAAAGGATGAAGTTAAATTTATACTCGTTTCCGATTATTATCACCCGGATAAATTAATTCCCGCAGATAAAGCATTATTTTTTTATTCAGAAGAGTTACATACCCCCATGAATGGAAAAACAGTAGCTCTTTCCGATAGTGGTGGCTTGACAAAAATTCAAGGGGAATACAACGGCATGTCACGACTGCTGGTAGAGGTAATTCAATAAGTCCGCTAAATTATATTGTAAAATGTTTTCAGGCATATTTAAAATAATATTTATAGGATTCTTCATCAGCATTCTTAGCACTGCTTCTGCAGATACTTTGTATGTAATACAAGGATCCAAATTATCTTCTATTAAACAGGCTATAACCAAAGCACAGCCATTTGATGTTATTCATATAAACAAAGGAATATATAAAGAAGGAAATATTCAGATCGAAAAACCTCTTTCCATTATTGGTGAGATTGATGCGATTTTAGATGGCGAAAATAAGACTGAGATTTTTACTATTGCTTCTGATCATGTAAATATCAAGGGGCTCACTCTAAAAAATACAGGTTATTCCAGCATGGACGACAGGGCAGCCATAAAATTATTATCTGCAAGTTTTTGTGTTATAGATGGAAATACAATTGAAAACACTTGTTTTGGAATATATCTCTTACAGGTTTCAAACTGCGTTATCAAAAACAATAAACTCAAAGCAAGTGCAGTGCAGGAGCTCCGGTCAGGAAATGGCATTCATGTGTGGAAAAGCGATAGTTTAACAATAAAAAATAACACCATCGAACATTATAGGGATGGAATATATTTTGAATTTGTTACACATGCCGGAGTGTATGATAATATCAGCACAAAGAATCTGCGTTACGGAATTCATTTTATGTTTTCCAACAACGATGAATATACCGGAAATACTTTCACTCAAAATGGATCGGGTGTGGCAGTAATGTTTTCAAAGAATGTAACGATCAAAAATAATATTTTCAGTTATAGTGAGGGAGGTGCAGCATATGGGGTTTTATTTAAAGAAATAACCGATGCGCAGATTGAAAATAATATTTTTAGCAACAATACTGTAGCTTTATATATGGAAGGATCAAACAGATTGGTGATAAAAAACAATCTTCTTCAAGCGAATGGCCGGGCATGCAGCATGCAAGCGAATTGTTATGATGTACAAATGACACAAAATAATTTTATAGGAAACACCTTTGATATAGCCACAAACGGTACTTTAAGTATGAACGACCTGAATGGCAATTATTGGGACAAATATGAAGGCTATGATCTTGATAAAAATGGCATTGGTGATGTTCCATACACTCCCGTAAGTTTATATTCCGTTATTATTGAAAAAATGCCTTATTCGATTTTATTATACCGAAGTTTAATGGTTTATTTGCTCGATCGTTCTGAGAAAGTGTTACCTGGAGTAGATGAAAGCAGAATCAAAGATTATAAACCACTTATGAAAGCAGTTGATCTATGATCAAAATACAAAACATCAGCAAAACTTATAATAAAATAGCCGCATTAAAAAATGTATCAGTAAATTTATTCCCTTCACAATCCATCGCATTAATAGGACCAAACGGTTCGGGAAAATCTACGCTGATGAAATGTATTCTTGGATTGGTTTTTCCTGATAAAGGAACAATTGAGGTAATGGGCGAAAAAATAACTTTCACAGGGAATTACAGAAAAAAGATCGGATACATGCCACAGATTGTCCGTTTTCCGGATAATATGAAAGTAGGCCAGCTATTTAATATGATTCAGGATATAAGGGAAGAAAAAATTAACATCGATCGTGAGCTTATCGAACAATTTGAGATCAATTCATTTATCAATAAACCTTTGGGTGCACTTTCCGGTGGCATGAAACAAAAAGTAAATGCAGCGCTTGCATTTATGTTTAACCCCGATATTCTTATATTGGATGAACCAACAGCGGGATTGGATCCATTATCCGCAGAATTATTAAAAGATAAAATTAAAAATGAGAAAGAAAAAGGCAAACTCATAATTATATCCTCCCATATTTTAGCCGATCTTGAAGAAATAACAACACACGTGGTATATCTCATCGACGGCGAACTGGAGTTCTTTAAAAGCATGGATTCATTGATCAAAGAAACAGGCACTCAAAATTTAAGCAAGGCAATTGCAAAAATTATGACCGAAATAAAAGTAGTACATGAAAATAATTAAATATGTATTTCTTGATATTATCCGCAATAAAATACTTATTGCCTATACTGCATTTTTACTTGCAATTTCCCTGGGGTTCTTTTCCTTAAACGATAATCCAATTAAATCAATAAGTAGTTTATTGAATATTGTACTTATCGTTCTCCCCTTGTTCAGTATTATTTTTGCAAGCTCTTATTATTACAATTCATATGAATTTACCGAATTACTTTTAGCACAACCTGTAAAAAGGAAAAAACTTTTTATTAGTCAGTATTTTGGCGTAAGCATTTCGCTTGCAGTTGCCTTTTTGTTGGGATGCGGAATTCCGGTTTTACTTTTTGCACCTAATGCTGCAGGATTATTATTGATTTGCGGGGGAATTACCTTAACCTTTGTATTTGTATCTCTGGCTTTTCTGGCATCCGTATTTGCACGAGATAAGGCCAAAGGGATAGGAGTTGCACTTTTATTGTGGTTTTATTTTGTTTTTATTTATGATGCTTTAGTACTAATTACAATGTTTGCTTTGAGTGATTATCCAATAGAAAAATTTGTGTTGGCACTCGCTTTTTTTAATCCGGTTGATCTTATCAGGATAATATTGCTGATGCAGCTAGATGTTGCGGCGATTATGGGTTATACAGGAGCCGTTTTTAATAATTTTCTTGGATCCGCAAATGGTATTATTTCCTGTTTTATTGCAATCGGATTTTGGATAATTATTCCGCTACTCTTAAGTTTACGCAAATTTGTAAAAAAAGATATCTGATCTATTTTATTTTAAATCTATCCCCGGGCACAAATATTTTTATCCTCACATTTTCAAAGCGCAGATAATTATTTTTATCCCTTGATATATTGCCTCTGTTTTTCATATAAACTACCTGGCTTTCTCCGGCAACACTTGCACTTTTGCCATGTATAACCAAAGCAGTAGCCTCATCAATTCCTACGCATAATATTCCAGGATATTCACTCATTGCGGAAAACAATCTGTTATATCTGCTTCTTGCAACAAAATGTTGATCAACAATAATATTTTCCGCTAATCCTAAACCTTCTTTAAATTCAATATTATTATCTACAATAGAATAAAAAGTAGAATAATATGTGGTATCCAATAATTGATTTCCGGTAATCATATATTTACTCATCACCGCAGCTCCTGCACTTGTTCCGGAAATTACCGATCCATTTTGATATGCCTTATGAATTACATCATAAATTGGTGTACCCAATACAATTTCCATAAACCTGTTCTGATCACCACCTGTTATAAAAATTAATTTAGCACCTAAAAGTGAATCCAGTAATTTTTTATCATTCGCCGTTTCTTTAGTGAAATTTAAATTGGCAATGGTATTCTTGCAATATAATTCGATATCCCACTTAAAATAATAATAAGAAGTATCCGGTTCTTCCCCCGACATAGGCAGCACCGCAACATAATCATTTGGAGCGAGTTGTGCAGTTTCCATCATTGCTTTCATTAATGCTTCTGTTCTGTCGCCACCGCCAATAATGAATAAACTGCCTTTAGGATGTTTTGACGACTGAGAGAAAACGGATACTACACAAACTACTAAAATGATAATCAGAACGTATTTTTTAAATGCCATCACTTTAATATTTAAACTAAATAAATTTATATTTTTTTTACGATCACAACTCCATCTCTATGTTTTGAATAAAACAGAATTGTTACGGATAACCCCAATAATAAACAAGCCACCACCTGATGCGAAACACCTAAAAATACCGGAATATTTTCAGAACTTCCCAACAAAGTAAATACGCCTAATAAAAATTGCAAGCATAATACCAAAATAAATGCGCTATTCAATTTATGCAAGCGCGTTGAAGTGTATTTTCTGTTTTGAAACCAAAAACCAATAATTGCCAATGCAACAATTATTGCAAAACTGCGATGCAAAAAGTTTATCTCTGTGCTCAGCGCAACCAATTTATCCGCAGTAAAAATATCATGGAATGCACCCTCGGGAATTACTCTTCCATTCATAAGCGGATAGGTATTATATAATCTTCCGGCATCGGTACCGGCCATTAATCCGCCCAAACTAATTTGTATAAGTATTAAAATAATAATCCATTTAATTGAACTGTTAGCGGATGGATGATCTGATATAACCGGTGTTTCCCTATACGACAAAGCGAGCCAGATCAGATACATAAATACGATCAACGCAAGTAACAAATGTATGGTAAGTTTAGAAGGATCCACCCAGGGATCACCCTCCAATCCACTTGCAACCATAATCCAACCAACAAATCCCTGTAGTCCGCCCAATAAAAAAACAACTGCTAATTTTCTTATCCAGGCTGCATTAAATTTCTTTTTAAGTAGAAAATAAATAAATGGAAATAAAAATACGATGCTAATTAATCTTGCCCAGTTTCTATGAATAAATTCCCACCAATAAATTTTTTTAAATTGTTCGACACTGAAATCGCTGTTAATTTTTGCATATTGTGCAGAGGATTGATATAATTGGAATTCTTTTTCCCATTCTGCATCATTTCCGGGAGGCATACTACCCATCACAACATCCCATTCTGTGATGGATAACCCCGACTCAGTTAAACGGGTGATCCCACCGATCATCACCTGTATCAAAACCATCACCACTCCTGTCCACAACCAGATACGAACTGCCTTCATACTTTCAAATTTAAGCAAAATTAGGTCAGAGAAACAAAACTTTAGCCTTTAATAGTAAAAGCATTCCTTTTTATAATCCCAAGCGATATAAATTCTTAAGTTTGAATATAATAGTTCCATTTGCATCCTATATTTGTTCTATAAACGGCGCTGTTAACCAATAAAATTCCGGCGAAGTATTTATAAACTTAATTTTTATGAAAAATCTAACACTCTACTCTACGTTGCTTTTCACAGTAATTTTTTCGCTGATCTCTTGCTCTAAGGAAGAGCCATTCGGTCAGGAAATAACCGGAGAATCCGACCCGCAATATGCTGCCGGAGGAATTTTTTCCAAAAAAGCCCCGAAATTTAATACTATGTTCAACACCTATGGCAATGGCTGGACAGGTGCTGATGCAACCTATTCGATTCCATTACCTGATGGCAGAACAGTATGGTTATTTGGCGATTCCTTTTTAGATACTGTTTATGCAGATTATTCAAGGCCGGGAAGTGATTTGGTCAGAAATACTTTTGTTGTGCAAACCGGAACAAGTCTAACAACTTTGGTAACAAACACAATTGATGATCCCGAAGCTTTTGTAGCAACTCCGGATCCGGTAAACGAATGGTACTGGCCGGGTGATGGAACTGTTATTGGCGAAACACTTTATGTATATATGGAATATTATATCAAGACCGGTGGAGGTATTTTTGATTTTCATTATGTGCGTACCGATCTCGTAGCATTTAGTTTGCCTGATCTTACAGAAATTAGCAGAACTCCCGCATTTGAAGATGAAAATATTATTTGGGGCGCAAGTTTGATGGAGGATGGAAGTTACATTTATGTTTATGGAGCGGAAGAAACTGCATTTACAAAATATGCGCACGTTGCAAGAATTCCTGCGGGCAATATTTATGGAACAAAAGAATTCTGGAACGGAACCAGCTGGACCACAACAGAACCGGCATCCAATGTTGGAAGATTAGAAAAACAAAGCGGATTATCTCTTGATGTTTCTGCGCAATACGCCGTTTTTTATCACGCAGGCAAATATAGATTAGTAACCCAGGAAGGATTTTTAGGTCCTACAATTTATACATGGGAATCCACCTCTCCAAAAGGCCCGTGGAAGGCTCGCCAAACAGTATATGTAACACCTGAAACAGGAGGAGATCTGTTTACTTATAACGCGTTCGTCCATCCTCAATTTGTATTAGCCGATGGTTCATTATTATTATCCTACAACGAAAATTCATTTAATTTTTTCGATCTGTTTGAGGATGCAAGGATATACAGACCGAAGTTTGTATGGTTTAAGTATTTGTGATGTAATTCATTATTACAAATAATAAAATCGTCCGGAAGAAATTACAAAGTATAATTCCTTCTTGACAATTTTATTACAAAATACTATAACTATTTATATTGATTTGTTAATCTGTATATCTATATATTGTTCAGGCGAAATCTCCTGTAATCAAATTTAATTTATTATTTTCGCCCTCAAAAAAATTCCGATGAGATCATTAGTCGTTTTCGCCTCTTTATCGATAGGTTTATTTCCATATGTTTTTTCGCAGAGTTTGGTGTGTGCAGGCATACAACCACAGCAAACCATAAAGGAAATAGCAACAGCTTATGCTACCGAAGATGAGGAATTCATGATGGATTTAACCGGTGAAATCCGTGCTTTTCAAATGTTGGATATTTATAATCCCGATGCCAGCTATTTTTCATCCTCCTTAAAAAATACAGAACCTGAAAAAGTTGAATATTCGTGGTTGAACGATGTTGGACATTTATATATTAAACAAAAATCAAACGGATTATTCAGCACACCCATTGACCGTACTTTTAGTTATGGAAAAATCTGGCAGATTTTTATCAACACAAAACCAGTGGTGGAAAATGAAAATTCTTTTAATGGGCTGTATCTGAGAGCACGGGTTAGCGGGGAAGATTTTGACAGATATATTTTATTAATGGGTAATAAAAAAACGAGTGTATTTTGGTTTGGAGAATATAATACTTCTACAAAAATATATACCTCCTTTCATGATGTGGAAAATTCTGATTGTAATTTCGTAACACATCCTTCAGTGGAAAAATACGGTTCCGTAGATTATAGTATTTATCGAAATGGAAATTATTTATTTCTTCGAATCAATAGTTCTTTTTTATTCAACTATGAAATTACCGACCAACTTATTGCATTTGATAATATAGTAGAAGCCGGAATTATAACACATAATGCACAGGAAACAGAAGTTTCGCATGTTCAATGGAATAATTTTTCAAGCATGACGGGTATTTCACTGGAGCAATATGAACAAAAAGAAAATTCTGATTTCGAACCGGAAGTAGATAATTATGAAGAACCATCCGCACCGGCTATGAATTTTTATGGAACTTTTTTAATGTATTATGGTCGGAATGACATTGTTTCGGTAACACATGCATATGAAGTGTATGCCAACCAATATCCCTCTGAATCAGAATTGCTATCACTTAAAAATGAAAAATACTATAAAGACGCTTTGGAATATGAATTATTAATTGGATCAGATTTTGTCCCGGATCTAACTTGCGACGAAGCCTTTGAAATGCTGGATGAAGTATATTCCGAGAGTGGATTAGAAAACTTTAGTTCTGATTATTGTTTAGAAGAATACGAATTAGATAATTGAACTCCATACTCAGCTATTGAGAACGGAACAAACTCTAAAAAAAAATATAACCCGGCAATTACAAATTACAATTATTGCACAATAAATTTTCCAACACTATTTAATGTTGCAGAATTTACTTTAACAATATAATTTCCCTTCGGATAAGCTGAAATATTCAAGATAACACTCAAATCTGTTGTAACATAAGAATCCATTTTTATGCCGGTAACATCAAAAATATCAATTTGAATATCCTCATTTTCCATTGTGGAAAATTGTTGTAATTCAATAATTATATTATGCGAGGCAGGATTTGGATAAATTAAAATTGGCTCTTCATCACTTGCCATTTCTTCAATTCTGCATGAAGCGGTATTAAAGGTATGAATTGCAGAAAAATCTGATAATTCTGCGCCACATTTTGTTCTCATTTTCCATTCATATTCACTATCACATAATAATCCGGTAATTGTTTTCTGAATAGTTGCGGGACCGAATTGAAGTTTCGTCCAGGCTGCCACTCCGGTTTTGCGATAATACAATTGATACTTGGTCGCATTAAAAACCGGCGCCCATTGTAATTTTGCACTTGCGGGCGTAATATTTACTACTTCCGAAATAGATGGCGGATAACAATCTCCTGTTTCACCGGCAAGAATAGTTGCTCCCGGAGTTGCATTATAAGCATAATCATGCACGATCACCCGATCGGTTAAAGGATCGACACTCAATCTGATCCATGCAAAATGTTTAGCTGCCCCAACCTGCAAACGGAAAGCGGAAAATGCATATTTTGAATCTATTAATGGCTGATCTCCAGGCTCGTTTATTTCATAATTATAAAATCCAAGCACCGGATGTCCTGCTATCCAATTAACGCCAAGGTCTATCGCATCACCCATTGCATATTTGTATACATCATTGTTATCGCCCCCTACCTTATTTAAATTATACAGAAAAAGGGAAGCTGAGTTCTCATGATATTGTGAAGGCCATAAGGACCAATAATCATGATCTAGCTTTATTTTAAAATCTATTACTGCGTCAGAATTAATATCAAAAAACTCCGTAAAAGTTTCACCGCAACTAAAATCATTGCCCGGAGAAAAGTCATATCCGGGTGGTTCCGGTATACAAATATCTTCAGGATCGATCTCCATATCAGGGTCGATATCGTGATATACAATTTGTGCCTGTGAGTTGACCGTTATTAGAGAAGCTATTGCAGCTGTTGAATAAGAGGCTAATTTAAATCCAGGTTTAAGTGTTTTCATATTTCGGTTTTAGTGTTGAAATATAAAGTTATTAAATAAATTACTTATTCATTCAATTTTATTAAATATTATAATAAAGCCTTAAGATCCTCCAAAGAGTTAGCATCCTCCACATTTTTGTCTTTTCTCCATCTCAATATACGTGGAAAACGCACTGCAACTCCACTCTTGTGGCGACCGGATAATGCAATTCCCTCAAATCCGATCTCAAATACCAATTGCGGTGTAACTGTGCGCACCGGACCAAATTTTTCTAATGTATTTCTTTTTACAAAATTATCCACCTCGCGAATTTCCTTATCTGTTAAACCGGAATATGCTTTGGCAAATATTACCAGTTTTTTTTCAGCGCCTGAAGTATCCCAAACAGCAAATGTATAATCCGTATATAAGTCAGCTCTTCTTCCACTTCCTTTTTGCGCATAAATTAACACTGCATCCGTTGAATATGGATCCACTTTCCATTTCCACCAATTTCCTTTTTTTCTTCCGACCTGATAAGGAGAATTTTTCCGTTTTAACATGATACCTTCCGAAAAATGTTCGCGACTTTGAGTTCTGATTTTCGTTAATTCTTCCCAGTTTTTAAAAGTTATTTCGGGGGATATTACCATAGGGAAAACAACATTTAAATCGTTTATTATTTTCCTTCTTTCTGATAATGGTTTTTCTCTTATATCTTCATTATTATATTCCAGAATATCATAAACAATAAATGCCACAGGAGCTTCCTTTAATATTTTCGCGGTTATATTTTTTCTTCCGATACGTGTTTGCAAAACAGCAAATGGCATGGGATGACCATTTTCATAACAAATAATTTCTCCATCCAAAACAATTCCATCCGGCAAATGATCTTTTAATATCTGCAATTCCGGAAATTTTTCAGTCACCAGATCTTCCCCTCGACTCCAGAGAAACATTTCATTTTTTCTTATGATGAGTTGTCCCCGGATTCCATCCCATTTCCATTCTGCCTGAAGATCTTTTGGTTCACCAAGTGAAGCAACTTCTCCTTCAATTGGATATGCCAGAAAAAAGGGATAGGGTTGCGAAATGTCAGTATGAATTCTGTCCTCAAAAATTAAATTTTGATAGGTAAGATCAGCAGGATTCCAATTACCTGCCATGCGATGAGATAAAATATTGCTTGAAATTCCTGTTAATTCGCTTAGAGCATTAATTACCATCTTTTCCGAAACTCCGATGCGAAATGCACCCGTAATTAATTTATTAAATGCGAATTTCTCTGCTGTATCAAAGGAGCGCCAGGCAGCTAAAAGAAACTCTTTTCGATCTTGTTCCGGTTGTTTACTTATTTGTTGAATTTTTTCTATCCACTCACTTAAACTATTATTGGAAGTATCCGTTGGTTGGGGCAATAATAATGCGATGGTTTCAGAAAGATCACCTACGGAATGATAACACTCCTCAAATAACCATTGAGGTAAACCGGTTGCTTCCATTGCCCAGGTTCTTAATTGGGTATGATTAACCTGACGCTTTATTTTTCTTCCGCTCAATAAATAAATTGCCCATAACTTATCCTGATCTGATGCATTATGGAAATAATCTTTTAAAATGACAATTCTATCATTCGTTTTGTTTGTCTGACTCAGATTTGAAAATAATTCTGCAAATAATTTCATTGTTCAGCAATTAGATCAGCATCAGCATTTGTTGTTTCACCCGTAAAATATGTTTCCAATTCATGCGCATCAATTCCTTTCTCGCGAAGCCATTTTACAAAAGTTGCGGTGTAACCATGCGTTATAAAAACACTTTCTGCACCGGTGCCACTTATCACTTCATTCAGTTGTTCCCAATCCGCATGATCACTCATAACAAATCCTCTATCAATAGCTTCACGCCGTTTATTTCCTCTCACCTGCATCCATCCGCTACAGTAGCCAACAGAATAAGGTGAAAATTTATTCATCCAAGGTGTACCCAAAGCACTAGATGGAGCCACAATCAACGCATTTTTATATGCTGAATTCGGAATTTCCGGAGTCACCAAATCAAAATGATCCAATGGCAATCCTGCTGCTCTAAGTGCTTCATTAATATTATACACTGCACCATGTAAAAATATCCTGCCAATATTTTTATCTACATTTTTCAGAATTCGCTGTGCTTTACCCAAGGCATATCCGATGAGTACCGATGTTTTATTTTGACTGATATTATTTTTCCACCAGGAATTTATTTCATCAAAAATTTCTGTTTGCGGTTTCCATTTAAATATGGGAAGTCCGAAGGTGGATTCAGAAATGAACGTATGGCATTTCACCAATTCAAATTTGCCGCTTAATCCGTCATTTTCTGTTTTATAATCTCCACTCACAACTAATACCTGTCCATTTTTTTCAATCCGAATCTGCGCCGATCCCGGAATATGTGCAGCGGGATGTAGAGAGAATTGCACACCATTTATCATCACCTTTTCACCATATTCCACACTTTCACAATTTATATCAGGAGCAAGACGATATTTTAATATCGGTTTGGTAAAATGATGGCACAAGTAACTCTTACTTCCAAACCTTGCATGATCGCTGTGTCCATGTGTTATAACACAACGCTCCACAGGCTTCCACGGATCGATATATACCTTTGCTTCAGGTATATAAATCCCATTATCGGTCATTTCGAATAGTTGTTTCAAAGGTTTAAATTGTTATAATTAAATAATATATGTATATACATATATTTATACTGTTTTAGTAAATATGGATATTTAACGGAGGGAGAGGGAAAAGGTTGTGTTGGGAGGGGAAATATCTTATAAAATCCTATCTTTACTTAAACTAATCCTAGTAGAAAATAAATACTCAACTTATTCGCGGTTAAATCTAAATTAATTATGTCTTTTGTCAAATTATAATGAATCGAAGCAAAAAACGAAAATGGATAAAATAATAAATAATCGGAAAAGATTATCTGCGTATTCAAAATTTGCAATTGCCGTATTAGTTATGAAGCCATCGATAGGTTTATCTGAAGTTGTGTATACTGATATTGAACCGGATGTAGTATTAGCTAATGACAATGATGGATACATTCTTGATTTGAATAATGATTCATTTAATGATTTTGAATTTTTGAATAGATCTTTTGAAATAGGAGGATATTGGACATCTGGCTCTATTTATTATATACCATTTAATAATTTTGAGAGGATTATTGGAACAGCATTATTTGATAATAGTTTTGCTGCAAATTCAGTGGATTATGGTACCACCTTTAGTGCATTGGTGAGAGAATTGCCATTTGCTTTAAACTCTGGAAATGTTATAGACGAATTACTTACTTTCCTACCGGATTATCAACAATTATTGGCATTTAAAACTGAATTAGATTTGGCAGGAGAACTATATCAATATGGAGGCTATTGGTTCCCAGAGGTAATTGATCACTATTTAGGAGTCAGATTTCAGGATGAAGATTTAAACACGCACTATGGCTGGATACGTTGTGATGTTAAAGACTCCGGTAGAACTCTGATTTTAAAGGGTTATGCCTATGAAACAGAATCTGATAAACCTATTGTAGCCGGTGATACCTTGAGCGTTGGAATTAATAATTTTTTAAATTCTCTCAACGCAACTGTTTATAGTTTTAATAGACAACTTTATATTCATTTAAATGAATCAACTGAAACTAAATTATCAATTTTTGATTTACTTGGAAAAGAGATTCTTAACATATCCAATTTATCGAATTTTGACGTAATTCCATTAAATAATTATTCTAGTGGAATTTATATAGTGGAGTTACGTAGTGAATCAGGTATATTTAGAAAAGAAATTTCAATTTGAATTGTAATATTTGCTGAGAAAATAAAATCAATCTTGGAGATTTTCTTTTCAGTCTGAGAATTTCAGTCCTAACTTCTCACTTGAAAACTCAATTTATATCAGAAAGAGACTAATGATAATTTAGATCAAGCAAATCCCATTTACTGGAGTCCAATTACAAAAAATCCGTCTCTCCATTTTTATTAGCTAAGTAAAACCCATAGTTCACACAAAGAATCGGCCATTTCACACAAAACAGGTACAAACACATCGCTTTAGAATATAATTTTATATTGAATAAGCAGATGTATGAAAGATTATAAAAAAAGCCTAAAACAATACTCATCGATAGCAGCCTGTATTCTTGCATCAGGAACCCCTATGTTGGGACAAGTAATATATGTTGATGTTGATCCGGATATAGCTGTCGATGTAGAATTTGACGAGGGATCAGATAATGAATATTTTGATGTGGATGGTGATGGAATTAATGATTTTGAAGTGGAATTGGTTTACAGTTCCGGTTGCTTTTATTGCGATTGGTATATATCAGGGGAGATTCGGGGATTAAATTCAAATATGATAGAAACGGAACTCACCACGGAATATTCAGCGTGTTTTGGCGATCCAATCTATTTGCCTGTTGCAGAAATTCACGAGGCTGATGATACAATTGAAATCAATGATACCTTTGAAGCTGGAAATCAAACTATCTTCTGGCATGATTTCGAGGATTGCGGTTTTGGTCTGGTTGGTACCGATGAATTTATATCAAAATTTATTGGATTTAAATTGATGATTGGTGGTGAAACACATTACGGCTGGATGCGTGTAAGTCTGGTGGGTAATTATCATCTCAGAATACATGATTATGCATATGCCGAAGAACCCGATAATGCAATTGTAACCGAATATTTTTATGGACCTGAAATTGATTGGGAAGAAGTATCCGATGCTGGAGATGAAACTACCGGGTCGGATATATTTTTTAAATTCCATAATTCATTCGATGAAACATCTGTTAATGAATACCGGGTAATTTGTGTAAAGGAGTCAGTTGCTGCAACATTTACATTAGCAGAAGCACTCACAGTACCTTCCGATCAATATTTAAGTATTCTTCCTGCAGGATCATTTTTTTATGATGGCAATTTAAATGATGACAGCCACGATACTGATGGTGATCTTATTACCAATCACATTACTTATAAACTTTTTATTCTTACTATAAATGATCTTGGTAATGTTTTGTCTGAAGCTTGTCCCTCCGTTTACCTCGATAGTTATTTGGATCCACCGGGTCCACTTACCATCAGTGATGTAGGTGATACTTTTCTTCAAACGATATCAAGGTTAAAATAACTCCATCCGAAACGGAAAATTTAATTTCAGAATACCGCATAATTTTTCTGAAAAGCCCATCCTTAAGTTTTAGTATTAGCGATGCGTTATTGGTTCCTGCAGAAAATTATATATCCTTTACACCAACAGGTTCAACGATAGAATACATACTGCCGCCGGAACATATAGATGCTAATGGCGAATTGATAGAAACGGGAGCCGAATACAGGGCCGCCATAGTTTCGATGAATAATGAATTGGGTAATTCACCGCTATTAAATTTCACGCCATATATTACACTTGATGGAGCAACAACTCTCGCTTCAGACCTGCTATTAAGCGACATAGGAAACAACGCGAACAGCACAGATCTGCAATTACAATTTGAAGTAACTGATCATACAGAAACAGTAGATGAATATCGAATAATGATAGTGCCGGAATATATGATCGGTTATTTCGATAAGGGTATGGCAGAATTGATTACAGCAGATAAATACCGGTCATTTACAACCGATGCCAACGGTGTATTTACCATTAACTTTCCCGAAGGTTTTAAAGATGTAAATGATTTTCCGATTGTTGAGTGGCAACTTTATTATGCTTTCATTCTCAGTATGTCTTCGCCGTTAGGACAAGACAATGAATTATCGCAACCATCTAATGGCGTTGAATTATCAGGACTTACTAGTTTATCAGAAATTAATGCAGGTCAAATTGAAATATTATACAATAACAGTATTCTTAATATTTCAGGAATATCATCCATGGGAGAAATAAATATTTTTAATATTGAAGGGCAACAGATACTTTCGAGAGAATTATCTGAAGAGAATTCATACATTCAAATTGATCTTATTCCGGGGGTTTATTTTTTTAAGATGCAGATTGGAAATAATAGGATTGCCAAAAAATTTATGGTGACGGAGTAAATTCTCGAAGCAGACCTTGTTCGTCGTTCGCTACGGGGCACCCTAAAGTGAAAAAGCCCGGTGCATCGCACTGGGCCTAGAGATTTAGCCCCGAAGCAGAGCTCGTGCCTCGCTCGCTACGGGGCACCCCAAAGCGAAAAAACCTGGCAGTTTTCTGCCAGGTTTTTTCTGCTTTGGGGTGGTGTGGGGCGCACTATCACCTACTATAATTTAGTTTATCTAATTTAACTTATCCCGTTTAAAATCTCACCATATGTCTATAAATGCTATATCTAAGTTAACCTTAAAATTTAAGTGTGTATAAAAAAAACTGCCACATGGACTGCCACATGACAAAATATTTGTATTTTTGCAATGCTCAATTTAACAAATATGGCTACATTAAATTTTTACCTCAGGAAAACGGCGGCGACGGAGTCACCAATAGAGTTAGTATATCAATTTAAGGCGAATAGAATTAGGATTTGCATTGGAGAGGCAATCCAACCTAAAAAATGGAATCCATACAAACAGAGGGCAAAGGAAACAGAATTGACTACTAAAGATGGAAGAGTTTCTTTAAATGGTTATCTAAAAGAACTGGAAGACTTTGTTTGGAAAATATACAAGGAAGAGTTAGAAAAAGGGACGCCAAGTCCAAAAGTTATAAAAAATAAAATCTTAGAGTTTGTCCGACCAGTTGAAGTGGTGGAATTGAAAAAAGAGAGTATTTACGATTTGATAGATAGGTTTATTAAAAATGAGATTACTGTCAAAGGCAAAAACAAGGCGTCGGCGACAATTAAAACCTATAAAACAACCCTTTCACATTTAATGGCATTTGAGAAAAAGTTTAAATATCCTATAAACTTTGAATCCATCACAATTAACTTCTACCATAAGTTTACATCATATCTCAGGAAAGAAGGCAAAGGCGACAATACCATAGGCAAAAACATTCAGGTTATTAAAGTCTTTATGAATACTGCAATAGATATGAAACTTACAGACAATACAGATTTTAAAAAGGAGGCATTTTCAGTTCTACGAGTGGATACCGACGCAGTATATTTGACAGAAAAGGAAATTCTATCATTTTATAATTATGATTTAAGTAATAATAAACGATTAGAACGTGTAAGAGATTTGTTTGTATTTGGATGCTATGTGGGATTGAGGTTTTCCGACTATTCAAATATAAAACCCGAAAACTTAATTATGGTTAAGGGTAAACAATTTCTGAAAGTAAAAACCCAAAAAACTGACGAAGAGGTCATAATTCCATGCCATGCCATCGTTAAACAGATATTTTTGAAATACATAGGAGTTACAACTAATAGTTTACCACCATCTATTTCTAACCAAAAATTTAATCAATTTATTAAGGAGGCGGCAAAAATTGCAGGTCTTACAGAAACGGGACGTTTGTCAAACAATTTGTCACTTCCTCTTTGTGAGTGTATTTCATCACACACCTGTAGGCGGTCATTTGCTACAAACTATTATGGTAAAATTCAAACAAAAACCTTAATGCAAATCACAGGGCATAAGTCGGAACGCACATTTTTAAGATATATAAAAACGAGTAAACAGGAATCCGCTGAGAGATTACATGAAATTATGGAAAAGGAGTATTCACAACAAGTATTAAACATTGTAAACTATTGAAATATGGAAACTTATATTACCTCTGACTGGATTAAAACAAATTGGAAGGAGATAAAGGAACAATTTGATTTAAAAGTAACTTATTTGGATCGAGTGAAATTTTGGACAGAAAAAAGATTACATGAGTGTAGTCTAAATGCCTTATATAGCAATGGAAAATTGTATGTAGAACCTGAGGAAATTGAGAATTTTGAAAAAATTTCCATCACACCTATAAATGAAACAGAACGAACTCAAATAAATTTTTTTTTATATGAAAATCATGATGAATTATATCCTAAAAAGGTGAAGTGCAATTTTAACGCACTTAAAAAGAGATTTGAAGAGAAATTACCCAACGCATTGTCACCAGAAAAATTAATCGCTGACGAAATGACGGCTATTGAAAAAACAATAGAAATGGAAAAGAATAGACAAGACAATATGAAAACTTTTACCATCGGTTTTAGAGCTGCTGAAAATGGCACATATTTAGACCTATTTAAAAACAAGTATATTCATGGTCAAGGTGTTTTTTCTACCTACATTATTCCAGAAAACATTTTTGTTGGGATACACGCAGCACATTACTATTTCTATTTAAAGGGTTTATTAAACTCAGAAAATAAAAATCCTAAAGTCAAGACCAAAACACTAACAGCAAAACAACAAATCCTTTTACTCCACCATTTGGGAGTTTTCAACCTTCCCACAATTGAAAGTATGTCACAAAAAAAGAAGGGAATTTTATTTGGTGTATTATTAGGTAGTGATAACTCTAATATGACAGATTACATAACTTACACAAACCCTACACCTCCAAAGTCACAAATGAAACACTCTGATAATGCCTATAATACTGAAAATATAAAAGAAGTAAATAAATTATTAAAGAGCGTCGATTTACCATTAATTGAAATAAAAGTTTAAAGTTGTTATAAATTTAGGGTAACCCAACCCCCTACCCCACCCAATTTGATGTCATTGTTTTGCATAACCTTATTTAAAGAGGTATGTAAAATGACAGATATAAAAATTGATTTTCCATTTAACGAACTCGAAACAAGGTTTCGTGCAATCGTTTGCGAAGTAGTTACTTCACTTCTACCCAAAACTAATGAACCCGAGCAGTTAATCTCTATGGACGAAGTTCGTAAAATGTTTACGCCGTCGGTTTCAAAACCTACAATTATTCAATGGACTAAGGATGGCAAATTACAATCTCACCGTATTGGGGGACGTGTATATTATAAACGTTCTGAGGTATTGGAGTCTTTGAAAACAGTTAAAAAATATGGGAGGTAATTATGACAGCTCGATTTACTTTACCATTCCATAAGGAGTTTAGATACATGCTAAATTTCGAAACAGGACTTTACGAAATAGACAATTTCCCATTAGGAGTATTAACTCTCCCAACAAAATTTAAGATTGAAATAACCCAACGTAAAGAGATAGTTGACTCCGAATACATCATAAGAGGTAAAAAGGAAAAATGGGAAAATAAAATCCTTACTGGATTGAGGAAAATTTCAGATTGTTGGTTTTACGGGGACACAATAAAGAGTAAGAAAAAAAGTTACATTTTATTCAATATCTCAGATAACAAACAGGAGATTTTGATTTTTCTATTTGGAGGATTTTATCCTGCTACTCCCCAACATCGACAAAATTTAAACGATTACTTCATTTGTGAGCAAAATAAAAAGAGAGGCATATAACCTCTCTTTGCTCGATTTAACCATATGGATTTACCAAATGATTGACGGCGTAAAAATAACAACTAATTTCTATAATAAAGAGCATTTTTTGAACAATCCTCTTTTACAGTTCAACCAAAGGTTAAACCTAAATACTGGGGAACTTACATTCCCCTATTATACCAAATATAAAGGGTTACAAATCAATATTAGGTCAAATAACTTCATTGAAATAACAGGGAGTTTACACAAGTATTTAAAGGATGGTGAAAATTTTGGAGATTTTACATTTATTGAACTTTGCGCCGCAATTGATACGCTATGTAGAGATTTGAAAATAGAGCCAAATAGATGGCATGTAAACAATTTAGAAATAGGTGTTAATGTAATTCTACCATTTGCGGCGCAAAACCTCTTAGCACGTCTTATTTGCTACAAAAACAAACCTTTCAATAGGTATGAAAATAGTATCGGTTTATACTGCACCCATTTCACACAAAAGGAAGTAAAGTTTTATAGTAAGTTTCTGCAGGGAGTTACTAAGACCAATTCCTTTAGAGTTGAATATAAGGCAAAAAAAATGCAGTCTATTGGTGGGACAATTTTACTTTCTGACCTATACGATTTAGACCAAATTAAATGGTTATCCAATGAATTGACCAAAATTTGTAAGGACTCGTTGATAATTGACCAGTCAATAGATATTTCCCAATTGACTAAATGTGAGAGTGAATTATACCTCAACGGAATTAACCCTAACTATTGGACACAGGAGCATAAAAAAAATAGAAAGTCATGTTTTAAACTTCGTAAACGGTTCGATAAAATTTTATCTACATATGGTAGGGAAAACTTTAGTGAAGTTTTAACTAAATTGGTAGAAAACAAGATTACTGAAATGTTAGAAATGGGGGACGTTCTTACCGACCTACCAAAAGACTCTTATTTGATAAATGGGGGACGTTCTTACAGTTTAGATAAAGGGAAAGAATGTCACCCTGTAAGAATATGTTTAACATGTGGTAGGGATATATCAAAACAAGACCCAAATTCAAAGTTTTGTAGTGAGTCTCTTTATGGAAGAGAGGGTAAAAAATGTAGGAATACTTTTAACAACAAAAAATATAAGATAAAACGGATCGAAAGAGGCGGTGTATTATTTCCCATTGCACAATGGGTTTAGTGGGTCTATCTCTAAGGATTAAGGTTATATAGAATAATATGGGAAGAGATTCAACGGGAGTAATAACTCAGAGCGGCGCAAATCAAATCAAAATTAGTGCACTCAAAAAAGGTGGATTGTTCAACGCTGAGAATAAATTATTGTCAGGGACAATAAGTTGGGAGAACGGCGCAATTTTAAACTTTCAATATAGAAACGAAGAGGGGAAAAAGTCAATTAGATTTCAATATTGCCATACTGATTACAAGGGAAACAAATCAAACATGGATTATACGGTTCAGATTGTTTCTGTCCCTTCCAATTTGGGGAAAGGTGAAAACCTATATTTTTTGTGTCCCGTGTCCTATAAACGGTGCAAGGCGATTTTTATGGCATATGGTTCAACCAAATTCAAACGCCGTTCAGCATATCAAACACGTATTTACTACATGACTCAAAAAAGAAGTCACCATGATAGGCATTTATACAGATATTTTGATTTGGAAGACCAACTTAAAGAAATTTATACAAAGGGGTATAAAGAAACCTACAAAGGAAAACAAACCCGCGTTGCACACAGGGTCAAGATGTTAGAGATTAAAAAACAGCACTATAATAATTTACGATTGAGTTTATTTATTGAGAGATTTGGGTATTTATTGGATAAGAAGTAAAAGGTAAAATTTTCAACTACATACAATAACAATCAATTATCCGTAGATTTGAGTAACCCTAACCTAAACAGACTAACATGGAATTTTTGCTAATAATCATTGTTGTTGCCTTTTACTTCCTACCCTCAATTATGGCATACAGAAAATCATTCTTTGGGCAAGTATTTTTATTAAACCTATTATTGGGTTGGACAGTATTAGGGTGGATTATTGCCATAATATGGGCTGTAAAAGTTGAAAAGTAATCCGTTTTAGAATAAACTCCAGAGGAAGGTTTTAATACGGTCAGTTGAATGATTCCAATAACTTACAAAAGTGACACTATAAAAAAGGAATGTTTTAACAAACCTACTCTTTAGTCTTAACCCTTTTCATTAATCCTTCCAATACCTCAGGGTCGTTCAAATCCCCTTCACCCTTTATATTGTCGTAGGTTTTCTCAATCCCTTTAATCCCTGTCTCCTTAGGTTTTAGAAAATCTCTTATTTCGGTCAACAATTGGTTATTACTCTTTAGTAACTCTATTAGGTCATTTATTTTGAAATACCATAAGGAAATCTCACGTCCAATGAGAAAAAGGGCAATTAGAACTACTAAAAGTATCCCTAATTGAATGAGTGTTAAGTTTGAGTCCATAGTTCAAATATAGGAAAGAGTTGTAAAAATTAATAAATTTGAATAAAATACACATTATGAAACTATTATCAATATTTCTATTACTCGCATTTGTTGCCTGTGAGAGCAAAAAAGTAGTATATAAGTCAAAGGAAGAAATTGCAAAAGATAGCATTTCAGCCTACTTGCAATCTCATTTACATGACCCAACAAGTTTTCAGTTAGTGCACTATTCGAAATTTGATACTGTTTATACCTCTGCCTACGACGACAAACGCGACTATTATAAAGGCATACAAGATAGTTTATTTGATGAGGCAGGAAAACATTATATCCTAAGTAAAGAGCATAAATTGACTTGGGACTTAGGAATGTCCTATTTTGATACTCTGACAAATTTACTAAATGATACTACATACCGTGGAAAATTCATTGGGTATGCAATCTCTCAAAAGTATCGAGCAAAGAATCAAATGGGTGCACTTGGATTACATACTGTTTTATATTCTTTTGACTCCTCAATGAATATTATAAACGTTATGGACGAAGATTAACATTCTTTTTGTTGCACCTATTGAATTTACTTTTTGGGGTATTTAAACTCCAAAATGCCACAGCTACTGCCACATAAAAATAAAAAAAACCCTCAAACTCAATAGAGTCAAGGGTTTGGGGTGGTGTGGGGCGGGATCGAACCGCCGACACAAGGATTTTCAGTCCTTTGCTCTACCAACTGAGCTACCGCACCTTTTATATTCTACTCTTTCGAACCTCGACACAAGCCCGCCCGGATGACCGGTCGGACGGGGATTTTCAGTCCTTTGCTCTACCAACTGAGCTACCGCACCTTTTTCAATTCATTAAGGACTACATTTTCAGTCCTTTGCGCTACCCCTTGTCCGTCAACCGACGGAAACTGAGCTACCGCACCTTTTTACTCTATAATACGACAAGATTTTCAGTCCTTTGCGCTACCCTTGTCAGTCCACTGACTGAAACTGAGCTACCGCACCTTTATTTAAGGGACTGCAAAGATATATTTATCCCCCCTATTTTCCAATAATATAGTTATTTACACAAAATTTTTCGGGGGAAAGTATGTCGTAATAGGCGCTGTAGGCAGTGTGACGCACCACTAATTCGTCGAAGTTGACACGGGAATCGTCGCTGCAGCTGATGCGGATCTTTTTAATGGAAGGGCCGATTTCATAGTTTTCTGAAGCTCTTACCCATCTGTCGCAAATATCGGTGGAAAGCGTTGGTGCTACGGAAACAGCTCTTAAAATCTCGTCTTTTTCGTTCAGAAAATAAACATCTATGTAGGGATAAGCCATGCTGTTAACGTCGGATTTTGCCCAAAAAGATACTTCTATCCAATAAGGCTCATCTGCTTGTACAGGAATTTCGGCCATGGGTTTTATGGTTTTATCGGAAAATAAAGATCCCTTTCCCATAAAAGAATTTCCGTTATGCTGATCATCAAAGGTGTTTCTGTAAAAAAGTTTTAACGGTTTTTCGGAAAAATAGGTGAAGCCATTATTATTATATTCCTGCAACGAATCTTGTATCAGGGAATGATCCCAAATTGCTATTTTATCGCCTTTCTCTTTTAATACCTTTGTATCAAAAGCGTAAAAACTAAACTGATCCGTTTTTGCAACTTCCACGGAATGGTCAACAAGAAATTGTTCACCGGCATTTAATGGTTTATTTGACACTGCAAGCAACAATTTTTGCGATTTAAATACTCCATCATTACTATAATTATTAATATAGGGATGAGAAACTATCTGCACATTATTTAAAGTTTGCGAAAACGACGTGCGACTCATCATATAATTTACTAACGGCAATTTAGTTGCATAGGAAAGTTCCATTGCATATTGAAAACCTCCCACAGTTCTGTCAACATATAATTTTTCGGAACCCTGAAAAAAAGAAGGCAGAAATAAAATAGCATCAAAATTTTCGACCTTCAGATCTGAACTCGAAAAAAGGCCGGTGAAAATGTTGTATGAGGAGTTGAAAGGATTTTTTTTATTACCTTTTTGCATTTTTTCTGCAGTACCAACAAAATAATTATACGATTCAGAAAACTGAATTACCAATGGCAAGGCCAGAAAAATATAAGCAATAATTACATTGCGTTTCTGGATTTTCTTAAACAAAATATAGATCAATACCGAAAGCGAAATAGTGTATATAAAATAAAATCCCCATGCAAACCTTCCGGGAGAACGAAACTGTTTTAATGGTGTAATAATATCAAGCAAAAATTCCAAATTCCAACTGAAGGGATAGGTCATGGAAAACAGCAATAATAAAACCGATGATATTAACCAAGATCCCATATCTCCCGGAAAATTTATTAAAGATCTTTTAAAGGAGCGTTTATATATCAAACGTTTTATATAAATAAACGGCAGAATAAATAAAAAAAACAAACCAACAACTCCAACATATGCATATCCCTCCGCATTAAATGGCAACAAATGGAAAATTCTAAAAAACTGATTTCTTATCGTACCATCCAAAGGCAAAAAAACTGACGGAAAAGATGCTTTATAGAGAAAAAAACCAAAAGGACTTTCAGGTCGATCAGAAATTTTATCCGTAAAGTGCATAAAAAGAGTAATAAACACAACAGGAATTATTGCTGCACCAATATGAAATAGTATCTGTTTAAAATTTCTTTTCTTTTTGAATAAAAGAATAAACACATGAAACAAAATAAACATCGCTCCTATCAATACATAATACATGTGCAGGAACCCAAATAAAATAATTACTGATATGATTAATATCCACCTCCATAACTGATATTGATATTTATCGAGCATTAATATCAAATACCAAATGAGGGGAATAAATAAAGCATATCCCAGTGCAAAATGTCCCCAAAACCTGTCCAGTTGTGGATTCATGAGCCCAATTAAAATAGATGCGACCACAGCAAAATAAGGTGGTAACGCATAAAAACACATTATTTTGTAAATGAAGATCACACAAAAGAAAAGTGATACAAACAACAAAATATTCATTATTCCAATGGTATATCCCGAAATAGAAAATAAATTATTGTCGATAAAATTCATCACCCAACTCAACAAGGGTTGATTATCCGTAAATACCACATGTTCGCCATAGGGATAATTCATTCCCGTAAAATGAGTTCCATTATCATTATCAACAAACCAAGCCGGTGTATAATAGTTTTTTACTGCATCTCCTCCTGTGCTAAGTAAATAAGTATTGGCATGAAATATTACCTTGCTCCAAACAATACAAATAATAGTTATCGTTAAAATAGAAAGTATCACAACCGGGTTCTTGAGGAGCTTCTTCATATATTAAAATTAAAAGCTTTTAAAGAATATTTTCAGAAAATTAAATCCCTCACTTAACAAAATGCCGGTGCGCATACTGCTAAATTGTATATTTTCCTTCAGTTCTATTTCCACAGGAACCATCGAAACTTCCTTTTGTCGAGATACAAGAAATATAAACTCCAGGTCGAAAAGATAACGGTTTATGGTAGTTTTTAAAAAAATATCTTTTCCCTTCTTATTAAATCCCTTTAATCCGCATTGCGTGTCAGAGATCTTTAAACGCAAAATATTTTTACTTCCGGCGCGTAAAATTTTTGAAATAAATTTACGCCCCGCAGGTACGTGTTTGTAATAACTTTTATCCTTTACTCCTACTGCAATGTCCGTTTTGCCTTTTACTATTTGATCCCAAATTTTAATAAAACTATTTGTGGTATAGGGAAAATCAATATCAGTATAAATACATACATCAGCAATCGAAGTTTTTATTCCTTCCCTCAATGCATATCCTTTTCCTTTATTAACATCATAACTAATATTTACAAATTGCGGAATGCGATCTTTTAATTTTTGTATATCTGTTAAACTGATAGTGGAAGTTCCATCATTAACCATAATAAGCGTAATATCAATATCCTTAATACGATTTTTAATTTCCTGAAATTCCTGAATAATATTTTCCGCCCAATTTTTTGAGGGATTGTAACAAGGCAAAATAATATCTAGTGAAGTAGCTGTCAATTATTATTTAAATAAACCGTAACGAACTATACAATATATTGCACGCACACCATCCTTCCAGTTTATTTTTTTCCCTTCTGCATATGTTCTGCCATAATATGAAATTCCAACTTCATAGATACGTATGCCTTTAATTTTAGCTAATTTTTGTGTAAGCTCCGGTTCAAATCCAAAACGGTTTTCTTTTAATTTTATGGATTTTATTATATCTGTCCGAACGAGTTTATAACAGGTTTCCATATCCGTTAAATTCAAATTGCTGAACATATTGGAAATAGAGGTCAAAAATCCATTACCTATCGAATGCCAATAAAATAAAATACGGTGTGCATTGCCTCCGCTAAACCTGGAACCATACACAACATCGGCATCACGTTCTAAAACAGGTTTTAATAATAAAGTAAATTCGTTTGGATCATATTCCAGATCGGCATCCTGTACTATAGTGAATTCACCACTCGCATTATTGATGCCCGTATGTAATGCCGCACCTTTTCCCTTGTTAACCTCATGATGAAAGGAACGGATATTTAATTGGGGATGCGCGTCAATAAACTCCTGTAACTTAATTGCAGTTTTATCTTTTGAGCAATCGTTAACTACAATAATTTCCATTTCAATATTTTGAGGTAACACTACTTTTGAAAGTGTGGTCAAAATAGTTTGAATGGTGTTTTCCTCGTTATAGGCAGGAACAAGTACACTTAATTTTTTTACTTCCATGTGTTCAAAAAGTAAAATTAAGGCATTCTTTCCGTTAATGGAAAATTGTAGTTCTTTGGAGTATTAGATCGAGATGTACAATGGAGCAGACTGATTATTTTACAGCGGCATCCAAAGGCAGTTTAATTTCAAATACTTCACCTTTTTTTACGGTAAGTAAGTTTGAACGCAACCAGGGATTATAATATTTAACCATTTTATAGGTTGTATTATGTTGCTGAGCAAATTCGGCCAGATTTAATATTGTAGTATCCACTTTCACAGTCTTGTATTCCCATGGATCATAAAGGTCTTCCTTACTTAAAAAGAAACCATAGTCCTGACTATTTTCATAAACTAATTTAAATGCCAGAGCTCGGAAAATATATCTGGAAGTTTCATCTTTTAAATACAGATCATAATAACTATCAGTATTCTGATAATCAACCACTCCTTCAATACCACCCATTCCGGCATTATATGAAGCTGCTGCCAGCGTCCAGTTGCCGAATTTTGCATAGGCATCTTTTAAATATTTTGCTGCAGCCCGGGTCGATTTTTCCATGTCGTAACGCTCATCCACCTCTGCGGTAACTGTTAATCCATAATTCACTGCAGTTCCCTTCAAAAATTGCCAATAACCATGCGCCTCGGCCGGAGAAACAACATTGCGCAATCCACTTTCTGCCATGGCAAGATATTTAAAATCGTCGGGGATATTATTTTCTTTTAAAACCTTTTCAATTATTGGAAACCATCTGTGTGCTAGTTTAAGGTTTTGAATGGTGCTGGAATGCCAATAACCGGTCACAGTTAATTCCCTGTCCATTCTTTCCAATACTTCAAAATCGTTAAGCGGAACCGGTTCTCCGGCAAAAGAAATAGTTGCGGGAACTTTTGCTGCAAAATATTTGATCGTGTTCACATCATCCGCCAGCGAACGCAAGGTATCGGATGACTCCACCACTGCATTTTTGTTGTTTTTAATATCTGAATTTCCTGAAACAGCATATCCAATAAAGATGGCTATTCCTGAAAAAGCACCGATTAATATGTAATGAATCTTTTTCAATTTCTTATTTTCTTTTAAATACGGGAACGGTGGAACAAGGTTCTCCGTACATGATACTTTTTGCAACCGGCCTCAGGATATTCGTTATCTCTAAATAGGCATCAACAGGAACCGGCTTATCGCTGCATCCCTTTATAACGACACGCTGGTCGATAAATTGCGTTAAGTCAATTTTTGATAAAGCCTCAGAGTATATCCTTTTTATCGCTTCTTCCTCATTACCCATAATAACACTATTGGCAAATGGCTGAGCATTGGCAGCAACCAACATATAAGCCCAATTTGGAATGATGGCATCTGCAGAGCAATAAACAGCGAGATATTTATCGGAATACAAGGACCAATCAATTAAAGCAAGTGCCTCGCGAAAGTCTTTTTCCTTGAGAATCAGGCCTTTAAATAAATAATCCTTCAGATCAAAGGCAACAATTTTGTCCGTTTCGGGAAAAAATGTTTCGAGATCGAATGATACAATTCCACTTTGAGCAACTTTATTAATGAGTTCCACCTGCTATATTTTATACTGCACAACGGATATCATAGGATAAAAGTTTTTTTAATCGCCAAATTGATAACGATTATCCACAACTTCAGCCTTATCTTTTAGTTCGAAAAGCAATCCCTGTGTCTGTTGAACCATGGCTTGCTGTTGTTGTTGTGGCTGATATTTATTTTGGAATGAATACATCAATTGATTTTTATTCATCGTGTAGTCCGTTGTTTCAGGAGCAGGTGTAATATTGATCAATTGCGCTAGAAATACTCCGCGATTGCCTGCCACCGGTTTTGTCATTTTACCGGCTTCAAGACCAAATACAGATCCTATCACCTTTGGTTCCCGTCCGATCATAGGTGCGGAAGGAGATGCCATACTTGCATTAGAAACAGAATCAACACGCATTCCCAATTTAGCTGCAATTGCCTCCATGGAAGCACCTGATTTCATTGCATCATTAAATTTCTGCGTTAACATTTCACCTTTTTTCTCCATGATCACTTCACGCTCCACTAATTCTTTGATATTTTCCAATTCTGCAATACCATCCACTTTAACATCTTTTACATAGGCAACAACCACACGATCTGCCATGTTAAAATATTTAAATTCATCCTTTTTTGCATCGAAAGCCCAAATAATGATCTCCCTGGTATCTGCAAGTCCCGGTATTTCGTATTGATTTTTAGTTAAGGGCTGAGTAACACGTTTAAATAATTTCATATCCGTAACACCTTGTTCGAAGGTTTCAGGAGTTTGATATTTATCGTAAAATGAGTTTGCTACTTTTTCAAGCGAATCGATGGTTTCTTTACCAGGTGCAACTGCTTTACTCAACACGGCAATTGTTACAAAATCTCTGCGATTTTTAACTTCCGTAATTTCAACAATATGGTATCCGTATGGCGCTTTTACTACTCCAACTTTTCCAACAGGACCAGTCTTAAATAAATAATCTTTGAATTCAGGAACATAACCAACGGAAGGAGTTACCCATCCAAGATCACCACCCTGAGGTTTTGATTCATTATCATCGGAAAATGTTGTAGCCAGTTGCGCAAAATCTCCCCCTGCAGCTAATAATCCCTGAATACTATCAACAAGATTTTTAGCAGTAACGGAGTCGCGGTTTTCATTTATTGCAATAACAATATGTTGCGCTTTAACGGAATCGAGCATATTCTGACGATTCTTCAATTTTGCCATTTTGTAAGATCCGCTGCTGAAGTAAGGACCAACAAGTGAACCTACACTTTTTGAATAAAAAGAATCAACTACATTCGAATCAATATCCATTTGATAAAGATCGTTGCGGCTGTAATTTGCATAACCATATCTATCCTGATCTTCAGAACGAGTTGCAATAAATATAGAGTCGTTTTTTGCAGCCTTCATTTTTTCAACGCTGGCCATCAGATTTGCAAGTGTTGTTGCACTATCAATTCCGGTCGGAGTAAATTCCCAGCTTACATATTCCACAACCCTGCCTTCAGTTTGTTTGTATTTATTTTTGTGTTCGTTGTAGTAAGATTTTAATTCAGCATCTGAAACGGTGATGGTTGAATCGGCTATCTGATCGTATGGAAGAGTAATTACAGTAAAATTAGCTCTAGTATTTCCCATGGTATAATTTCTTTTCGCCATCCATTCGGGAACATAAGTTGCTTGCGTAAAGAGCGACATATATTTCGATTGCATGTAATCGCGTTTTGCTACCTTTTCTCTGGAAATAAATTGATAATATTCCTGGCGCATTTGAGGATTATTTTGTTGCGCTTCCTGATCGGATATCTGACTAACCCATGTTGGAAGTACACTTGCATCATACTGTCCCGTTTGCGAGAGACCTATATAATAATTTTTGATAACCGGATGAGGATCTGGTCCATAGATAAGGTTGCTGAATTCATCCTCAGTAACAGTGATACCTAGTTTTTCCAGTTCTACCTCTACGATCTTCTCGTTTACAAATTCTGTCCATGCTTTTTCAGAAATACCAAATTGTGTTCTTGGATCCAGCTGATATTGTCCTTGCTCATATGCAAGCACTTGATTATTAAAGGTTAGATATTCCAATACCGATTGCCCGCGGCGTTCTGCAAACTCATCCTGCGTAATTTCCTGACCGGAAACATTTGCGTAATCCGGAATTTTGTTTTTGTTGAACATGCCGGTGTTGGAATTAGTAGCATCCTGAAATAAAAAAGCTACCAAAGCCAAGGCTATAGCGCCAACAACCACCCATGAGTACTTGCGAATCTTTGAAATGAGCATAACGATGTAATCCCTTTTAATTTATATTGGGGATGCAAAGGTAGTGGAATCAATGTGGAAAACAAAACTTCTTAAACGGACGTAGGACATAGGATAAAGGATGAAGGACTTGACATAGGACATGGGAAATAGGATAAAGGACATATGACATACGACATAGGACTTACGACATACGAAATAGAACTAACCGTGGGACTAAAGCTATTAATGTAACAAACTGCCTACTGTGACTGTGACTGTGACTGCGACTGCGACTGTGACTGCTACTGTGTCCAAGTTTCAACTCGGAGGAAGGTCACCCGGGGGAGAATTGTTTGTTGTTCTTTATTCCTTGTTCTTTATTCGATATTATTGTTCTGGGTTCTGGGTTCTGGGTTCTGGGTTCTGGGTTCTGGGTTCGGGGTTCTGAGTTCTGGGTTCAAGCAGATCCTAGTAAGATTAAACAAACACGACTACATTTCAACTTTGAGGAATGTGTTAAATAATAGATAATACCCCCTTTTTCAACCTTACACACCTTCCTTCCTTTTTTACTCCTTAGATCCTTCCCCTTCAATTCTTCGAATCTTCTCCCTTCGATTCTTCAAGCACTTCTCCCTTCGACTTCTTCAAGCACTTCTCCCTTGGAATCTTTAAAAGCTTCTTTCTTCTTTTTATAATACTCCTCCTGATACTTCCTGTTTTTCTTTTTGAACCAGTACATAAACACGGCAACACAGGTTGTAAAAACAGTTATATAAATATAATTGCCATAAGCCTGACCGTTGGAGGAACGAATGATAACCATGGTTAGAGAAATGACTGCAGCAACAAGCCACATCACTTCAAATATTTTCATTAATTTCAGATAGTTCTGCATATGCTAAATTAATTAAACTTTATTACTGTGTAATAAAACCATTGTTATTCTTCCGACTCCATGGCATCCATTTCTGTGCGAATTGTTCCCTGTGGTTTTTTTATTTTATAGGTTGTGAGTTGCTCATCGGCTTCCATTCCTTCTCCATAAATAACCTGATCGGGTGTAGTGATCTTTACAAATTTATCGGAATAAATTCTATGATTTTTTTCATCCCAAATTAATTCTTCTGTGCTAAGATGTTCATTGTTTTCGTTAACAACCTGTACATCGTTTCGCATAATGGTTTTCATTTCATTTTCATAACGAATGCCATAATTTGCGGTGAGATTACTTGTTACCCGTAAACTATCGTTATAAAAATCCACTTTTAATCCATCGTTAAATTCTGTATAGGGATTATCGGTCAGAAATCGCGTTACGGTTGGAGCTGTTACACGCACTTTTACATTGCCGTATTCACTGTAAAATAATTCGATATTTTTTCCGCGTTCCACACCCGGTTCGGCAAGTTTGGCAGCATTATTAACATCATCAATATCATTAACGCAGGAAACCATAAATATCATCCCAAAAATAATGGCAGAAGTAATTAAATTACTGCACAAAATTTTTTGAAGATCAAGGAAATATTTTTTCAATTTTATGAATCCGGCTTTTAGAAGAACCATTAAATATTAAAGCATAAAAAAATATTTTCCCACAGCCTTTTTATAATATTATTATTCTGCTGTGTTCGGATAAATATTAATCATAATTTGAAGATATCATCAATTCAATTTGAATTTTCTGAACCATCCTGAATCCACCAAGGTAAATCCAACTCCGAAATTATAATATGTTTCAGAAATATCGGTATTGCTTCCTCTTTGTCCTGCATTAATAAAAACATTCATACGGGAACTTCTGAACGAAGGCAATACATTATCCCCGAAACCCAATGGAATGGAGGTTCCTGCAGTAATTCCGATATCATTTAATTGCACGCCATCCACAATAAGATTGCTCATTCCGGAATAACCTCCGAGTCGCAATGCCCAAGCTGCACTTCTTTTTTCTTTTATTTTAGGAATAAATTCCATCGAAACTGTTGCTCTCCAACTATCACCTAAAGAACCTGCATCCTGAAAGCCTGCATATTTACTCCACATTGTTCTGGAATATTGCGCTCCAAGCGTAAATTGATTTTTATTTTCTGTTTCTGTACTAAAGAAACTAAATGAAATTCCACCTTGAAAAGATGCGGGAATAATTATATTACCTGATGTATCGGGTTGAGAATAAATTGTATCCGTAATAAATTCATAATTACCACTTTTCTGAATATTGGTCCATACAACAGATTGATCTCCGTTAACTGTTAATTCAGGACTCATTGCAGCACCAAACCGCCATGTTAAAATATCTCTGTTTGTTCCGTACTTTCTTATGAATTGTTTTTGATATCCTACTCCATAATTAAACATGCCGCCACTAATTCTGCTTGTTGTGGTGAGTTTTGTAGTTTGCGAATTAAATAGTTCGGGAAACGATGCATAAGTGATGCTTGATAAAGAACCAAAAAGTTGTGCCGCATTTCCGCCTATACTAAAAATATTTGCCGAAATAACAGTATCCATTTTATCCTTGATCAATTTTACTTTGGTTACTGTATCCGTTTGATATTTATATCCAAGTCCGCCGTAAACCTGATATAAACTTCCGTCACCAACATAATTATATTCAATTGTTCCTAGTTGAGGATCTTCGGTGGGTACTTCTTCATAAATGCTGTATTGAAATCCGCTATAAGGCATAAGTCCAAAACTCATTCCGAATTTATGACGTCTCAATTGTCGCATAAGCGGAAATCCGAAAGCCATATAAGAGAGATTACCATCACCCGAAGTAAATTGTTCAGTTTCATTTTTAAGAGTAATCACATTTCCGTAAGCCCCTACATCAAAAGTGGCAAAATTCAGTTCCGAATACGATGCCGGGTTTTGGTAATTAATATTTGTAGGCGTAAAATATGCAGCCGAAAAACCACCCATTCCGTTGGAGGCTCCAAAGGTTGTTGGAAAAATATTTCCTAACCCATATCTTGAATATGGAGAATTAACCTGAGCCGATAAAGTGGATATGGTAAAAACGGTAATTAAAAGTAGCAATCTTCCGAAACGCATCAGTTGTGATTCAAATTAAAATTAAGAATAGTGTTCAAACCCTCTAAAACCAGATTTGGGAGTGCAAATATCTGCCTTTTAAGATGCAATTCAAAGAAATGTGCATCTCCACCGGTAATAACTACACTTAAATCAGCATATTTTGAAGAGTAAGCTTCAATCATTCCGCTTGTTTCAAACAAAGCGCCAATGTAAGTTCCGGTTATCATAGAGGTATGTGTTGTATTACCGGTAAGTTCAATATTTTCGAGATCAATATCCAGCAACGGGTCTATTAACGGCAATCGGGCTGTAAAATTGTGCATTGCCTTAAGACGCATATGCAGTCCGGGTGAGATCGCACCTCCCAAATATTGATTTTCAGCATTTACAAAATCATATTTTATACAGGTGCCTGCGTCAATTACCAGCACATTTTTGTTGCGAAATTGTGCGTTAGCACCTACTGCTGCTGCAAGCCTGTCCTTTCCCAAGGTTTCCGGCGTTTCGTATAAATTGTGAATTGGGAGTGGTGAAACGTGGTTTAATAAAAGGAATTTCCCATTTCTTTGTAAAATTTCCTCCAAAGCAGGGTTGTGGTTGTCTACAGAGGAAAGTATACTATTGGAAATCGTGAATTTCTGAAGAATTGACAGGAGATCCTCACTATTCAATTGTTCTTCTTTCCAAACAAAAACGATCTGATCATCTTCAAATACAGCGCATTTGTGTTGAGTATTGCCAAGGTCGAGAACGAGATTCACGGTGTGAAATTCGCAAAAAATACTGTTACAAAGGATTTGACGATCCTGAATTCAGCAAATAGTAACGAATTTGTTAGTCCGGGAGGAATTTATTTCCGCTTACCGGCTTCTTCCTTATAGGTAGTGTAACAAATTACCAGATCGGCTTCACTGCGCCATTCGGTGTAGTAAACTAAAATGTCGGCCTCCGTTTTCCATTCGGTGAAGAACCAGATACCTGAATCTTTTTGAGCATCACTTTTCCAATCGCTTTTAAAAACGATAATATCGGCCTCAGAAGCGTTTTCGGTCACGTAAACCTTCTTATTGGCTTCACTTTTCCATTCCGTAGTGTAAATCACCTGGCTTTTGGCTTCGAAAAAGAAAATAACAAAGGTTATGGACAATAATAATTTGGAAGCTTTCATTGTATGTGTCTATTTGGTTTAAAGATAAGTAAGGTTTAGTTGGAATTCAAAATTGTTTTCTCTGCAAACCTTACTATCTCTTTAAGGGGTATAATGACTAATTTCGTGCCAAAGGAAAATAACGTTATGAGCAAAACATCAGAAATTCAGCTGAAAGTATTTTTAGATGAAAGTAATATCCCCGCAAACATAACCTGGTTTGCGAGCGACAGCCAAATGCAGGAACCGGAAAGTTGTAAAGCATTTATGTTGAGTGTATTTGATGAAAAATCTTCCGAATCGCTCCGCATCGATCTTTGGACGAAAGAAATGCGGCAGGATGAAATGGATAAATTCTTTTTCGAAACACTTATGACCATGGCGGATACCTATCACCGCGCAAATCAAAATGAAGAAATAGTGAAAGAGATGAAGGATTTTGCATTTAATTTTGGAGAGAAGACAGGTATTATAAAAAGAAAATAATTTTCGCAACGTCTCAACCATTTTTATGGATATCAATTTAATGACATGTTGCAAAATCCGTTTCTGATTATTTAATTTTAGGATATAAATTCATGCAACACAAAATTGGAATAACACTTTCAGGAGGAGGCGCAAGAGGCATTGCACATATTGGTGTATTGCAAGCTCTCGAAAGTGCGGGAATTTTTCCGGATGTTATTTCAGGTTGTAGTGCGGGTGCTATGGTGGGTGCATTATATGCAGAGGGTTATTCTCCGCGAAAAATATATTCACTCATTGAAAATAAAAGTATTTACAGTATTATTAAAATGGGGCTCCCTAACAAAGGGATGATGGAACTTGTTTATTTCAGAAAGATATTAACTGAAAATATTGCGCACGATACTTTTGAGCAATTAAAAAAACCATTTTATACCTCTGTCACAAATTTAAATACCGGAAATTGTGAAATAATTGGCAGTGGAAAATTAACCGATTATGTAATTGCTTCACAATCTATTCCCTTAGTGTTTAAACCATTAAAGATCGGTGAATATTTATATGTTGATGGAGGAGTATTAAACAATCTTCCCGTGGAACCCGTTCGCGATCAGTGTGATATTTTGATAGGCGTAAATGTTACACCTATTAATTACACAGAAAAATTAAGTGGAATGCGTGACGTGGGTTTTCGGATCTTGAATTTATCTCTCATGACAAATATGGAAAGCAGAATGAAACAATGCGATTTTTTAATTGAACCCGACACAGCAGATTACACCATATTTGATGTAAACAAATCAAAACTTATTTATGATGCAGGATATGAAGCAGCATTACCGGTTGCCGAAAAAATTATTCAATTCATAAAATCGGAAAATCAATAATTGGAACAATAATTTTTTGGTAAATTAATCATTACATAAAATTACTTTATGCCATTAATTCTCACTGTAAACGAAAAGACTCCTCAATTTGGAAAAAATTGTTTTCTCGCAGAAAATTGCACCATAGTAGGTGAAGTAAAAATGGGTGACGATTGCAGTGTGTGGTTTAATGCAGTTATTCGCGGCGATGTAAATTCTATTACCATCGGAAATAAAGTAAATATTCAGGATAATGCTGTAATACATTGCACCTATTTAAAAGCCGCAACTACAATTGGAAATAATGTTTCCATAGGACATAATGCAATTGTTCATGGATGCACCATTCACGATAATGTGTTGGTTGGCATGGGTGCAATTGTGATGGATAATGCAATAGTAAATGAAAATGTTTTAATAGCAGCCGGAGCAGTAGTTTTAGAAAATTCGATATTAGAAAGTGGTTTCATCTACGGTGGCGTTCCTGCCAAAAAACTTAAACCACTAAGTGAAGAAGTTTTTAAACACAATATCGATCGCATTGCGAATAATTATGTGATACTCAAAATGGTTCCAATAAATTTACCGATGATGTACCGATGAAAAATGATGTACCGATATACCGATGAACAGCCGGGCTTCGATTAAATCTGAAACTACCAGACCTGAAAATTAGCAAATTACCAAATGGAACAAGAATTTACCAGACTGACAAATTACTAAATGATCACACCTAGCATAACCGAATCAATAAGACGATAAACTTCGATCTTCCAGTATCCTGTACTTCACCCCTCAGGCTAATCATATTCTGAATGCCTGATTCGCTCCCTTTCCGGTATATTTATATTGGCAATCATCTGTCAGGAAACACTCGCCAACAGGCACCGTTTCGATTATAATCTCCCTTATCTCAGGGGTATAAATTTCATCGGAGTTCTAGCACGCAATTCCATAGTAAATTTCGCCACTACACACTCCAATTGTAAAGCAAGTAAGCAAGGCAATTACCCAAAGTGTGATGATAATTTTTTTCATTGTAATTTGATATACAAGAAGAAAATAATGCAATTGTATTGTGATAATGGACAGATATTATTTGAAGTTCAACTACTTTTTTACGAAGTAGCAAATTTTTTTAGGTATTGTTTTCCTCATTTCTAGTGTTTATTTAAACACTGGTTGTTACTTATTTGACATACACATTAATAATAAATATATGTGTACGGAGGTAAAGTAGGGTATAACAAACATAATACGATTTATAAACAGGGTAGTGGAAAAATAGCACTTGGTTGTAAACAGCTTTTAGTTTTAATTTTATTCCCTAAGGAGTAACGTTCTTATTTTTATTGGAAGTGGAATCTAGGTTCAACTTTACATAAAAAAAGAGACCTGAGTGTGAAGACTCAGATCTCTTTGTAGAGTTTTAAAAATGTTCTTTGTTTAATCGTAAGCCAAAGATACTTACCTATAAATATTTCGCAAATTAAATTTTCAACAGATTTTTTTTAAAATGTTCATTTCATGGTGCATTAGTGCCGTGCAATGCTGCAAATCAAATCATTACAAATCCCGCAATCTCGTCGGGTGACTCTGATAGGAAGTGTATTCTATCATAATCCTTTTATTTATGATTCTTTCATTAAGAACGGATGGAGTTTTGTGCGTGGTACTTCAGGTACCCTATAAAATCGTCGATGGAGAAAAACATTTCGGCACAGCCGGAGAGACGTTTGATCTGTTGATTCCTGTATCAGAATTTAACTGGTAATCCACTGAAGGGGTGAGTCTAGAACGCTTACCCCTTCTTTAAAATTCTGAAATAGAAAAGAGTGAATCAAACATAAACAAAAAAGGGTTATTAATAACCCTTTCAAAATAGTAAGATTAGTATTCGGCGAAGCTGTCAAACATATAACAGCGCTCACATTAGAGGTCGGAGAAGGAGTTGTCTCATTAGCAATGACTGAAACCGTTAACCCCGAATTCAATAACTCAGAGACCTGCATTTTGGTTAGCGCCTATGCGGGTTTTCTGTTTTTTGTCAAAAATAATAATTTCAATAAAAAAACCTGAACTCTAGACAGCTCAGGTTAAACTTTTTGGTGTTTACTTCATAGAATGTTTTGAAAAGTGTGAACACCTCCTTTTACAAACTATTCAGTCACTAAGAACGGCACAAAATTACACCTAACGATTAATATACCAAATTATTATATAATATTTAATATCCAAATCACCGAGAAAGCAACATAAAACGCCCCAATCTGCGTCATCCACGTTCCCATTGCTGAGATGTAAAATCAACACTCCCGGCCCACAAATTAACTTTTTAACCTGGTTTCCATTAATTACCAAATTATCAGATTACCAAATTAATAAATGCTCAAAAGTTTGGTTTTTTCAAAATAAACAAAGAACTTTGTATTTCAAAGTATAAAATCTAAACAAAATGGAAGACCAAGACAATCCTCAAGGTTTCGACCGGATAAATTTCTGGTTCAGGACCTCTGTTACTTTTAAACTGTTTACTATCTGTTTTCTCGCTCTTATCATGCTGATACCTGCCTCTATGATACAGGAAATAATTAATGAAAGAGAGCGTTTGAGTGCCGAAACAATTGATGAAGTGAGCAATAATGTGGCATCAGCTCAGGAACTTATCGGGCCTGTTATTACAGTTCCACTAATTGTACCTCCTCTTGCAAACGGGCAAATACCAGAAACTAATTATCTGCATATTCTGCCGGAACATCTCAATATTTCCGGAGATGTAAATCCTCAAAAATTAGAGAGAGGAATTTACCAGGCAATTGTTTATGAAACTGATCTGAGTATTTCCGGAAATTTTGATCTGGCAGCAATTTCCACAATTCAATTAAGTGGTGTTCCAAATTGGGATAAGGCAATTCTTAATTTAGGTATTACAGATATGCGCGGAATAAAAAATCAATTAGTTGTAGATATAAATGGAAGTCCAAATGCAGTAATTGCAGGAACGAGTCAACATCAAATTGCATCCTCCGGAGTAAGTATTCCTTTAAAAGGAATTTCAGAAATGCTAAATAATAAAATTGATTTTAAATATGACCTTGATCTTCAGGGCAGTAATAATTTATCTTTTATCCCGATAGGAAATACAACAGATATAAAAATAAAATCCACCTGGAATGCACCGAGTTTTAACGGTACATTTTTACCGGATGAACGATCTGTTTCCGATTCAGGATTTGAAGCACAATGGCATATTTTGCAGCTCAATCGAAATTATCCGCAAATGTGGGAAGGAAATATGTATTCTGAAACCATGCACAGCTCTGCGTTTGGGGTGGATCTTATAGAATCACTGGATGATTATCAAAAATCGATGCGTTCGGTAAAATATGCAATTCTCATTATTGCTTCCACCTTTCTTGTATTTTTTCTTGTGGAAATGATGAATGGAAAAAGAATACATCCTTTTCAATATATTTTAGTGGGATTGGCGCTGTGTTTATTTTATATTTTGCTTGTCGCAATTTCAGAACAATTAAATTTTAATGCAGCTTACATCATTTCCGCTGCCGCAATTGTTGTTATGATATCGTTGTATTCCATATCCATATTTACTTCGAAAAAATTATCCTTTTTATTATTTGCGATCTTAACCGTGTTATATGGATTTCTTTTTGTCACATTACAAATGTCGGATTACGCTTTGCTTACCGGAAGTATAGGATTAACAATTATGTTGGCTTCAACAATGTATTTTACCAGAAATATAAATTGGTATACTATCAGAAGAAAACATATCGACAATCCCGAATTAAAATTAAATGAAACCAAATAATTGGTTTTAAAATACCTCCTGAAAATTCCCTTAAATGTGAAAGGTCTCCTCTGATCAGGGAGACTTTTTTTATGCAATTATTTTGTTTAAGAATTAATTCAACACGTTTTTTTTCGGTTGGAATTGTAACTTTTTGGTCTTTTAGCATTCTAACCAGCTATACATATATAATTTTTTATTAATTTCGTAACTCCAAATTCAAAAAATGAAAAGACTCATTGTTGTTATTACTGCAGTATTTGCCTCCGCTGCTTTACAGTCCCAAACTACCTGGGAAATGGCGTATAATGTGATACAAACCAATTGCGGAGGATGTCACATTGCAGGTCATGAAAGTGGTCTCGACCTTAGTGGGACCATAGATGCAGTATATGATAATTTGTACGATGTGAGCCCTAGCAATGCAGTTTCCCTTGCAAAAGGTTACAAAAGAGTATTGCCCGGCGACCCCTATAAAAGTTTTATTTTCAGCAAGATCAATAATAGCCTGGCCCTTGATGTAAATTTAGAGGCTGGCGAAGGAATTGCTTGTCCCCAAGGCACAGATCCCATGAATAATAAGGATATTGAATTAATAAGACAATGGATAATTTATGGTGCGTTGGAAAGTGACACGTTGGTTGATGTAGCATTAATTGCTGATTTTTATGATAACGACGGATTTCAAAGTATAGAATCTCCTCCGGCTCCTCCCGCACCGGGTGAAGGATTTCAAGTGCATTTCGGACCTTTCTTTTTATGGCCGGAAACCGAACATGAATATTGGTTAAAATTTCCGACAAATATTCCCGAAGATGTGGAAGTAACACGTGTGGAAACTTTTATGGGTGAATATTCACATCATTTTATTACCTATAAATATTCCAATGCAGCTATTGGCGCCGCTGCCGCTTCGGGTTTACATGATCTGGCGGCTGTGGATGTTTTTAATACGGTTCTTGTAAGTGCAAATCAAAATCCTTTTGATCTGGTATTACCTCCAAATACTGCATTATTTTGGGAAGCTAATGCAGTGCTTGATCTCAATTCGCATTATTTAAATTATGCAACCGAAAAATCGGAAGCATGCGAAGCATATATTAATATTTATACTCAACCGGCAGGTACGGCAATTCAACAAATGATCCCTGTTTTATTGTCGGATGATGGATTTTATATTCCGAACGATGGTGTTCCTTATACACATGATGCTGTGGCATATGATAATTCTGCTGATCCTGAAGATGAGATATTTATCTGGTCGATGACAAGCCATACACACAGACATGGGTCAGATTTTAATATTTACTTGCGCAATCCCGATGGTTCAAAAGGTGAACAATTATTTGATGCTGCATGTGGCGCAACAGAAGGTGTTCCGGGATGTTTGGATGAAATTTATGATTATCGCCATCCACCTGTAAGGTTTTGGGAAAGTATGAAACCCGCTAAACCGAAATATGGAATTATTTATGAAACAACCTGGATAAATGAAGAAGATCATGATCTCTATTTTGGTCTTACAAGTGAGGATGAAATGCAGGTAATGTGGTACTTATATCTTGAAGATACTACGGGATTAAATTTGCCAGTTGCAATTAACGATATTGAACAAGAAGAATCCGCAATAAAAATATTTCCAAATCCTGCACACGACATAATTTATATTAATGCAGAAATTGATCTTTCAGGATCAATGGTTACCATTACCGACCTGACAGGAAAAATAATAAAACAGGAAATTACCAATTATTCCGGTTCTAAATATTATCAAATGGATATTAAAGGATTTACTCCCGGTATTTATTTAATTAATATTTTGCGAAATGATGGTGCAAATTCAAGTGCGAAAATAATTATACAATAAGGAGAGGAGAGAGGAGAAAGGAGAGAGGAGTTTAAATTTCTTGCGAAATTTTTTTTGGGACGGCACATTAGTGAGACCCTCGCTGGGAGCGAGAGCCTCACTGGCTTCGGGTTTGGTAATTTTTGCAAATCTCACCGTTAGTTTTCTTTGGTCGTTTACCATTAGTGAGACCCTCGCTGGGAGCGAGAGCCTCACTGGTTGCAGGTTTAGTAATTTTTGCAAATCCGACCCTTTGTTTTCCTTTGTCGCTTTCCCTTGTCCTTCATCAAGTCATATGTCCTATGTCTTATATCCTATGTCCTATTTTCAGTATTTTTGATTGCGAAAACCCACATCATGAAAAATTTTCTTTTACTCTTTACCGGAATTTTTACTTGCACACTTGCTTTTAATCAGAGCTCAACATGGGAAAATGTTTATTCCATTATTCAGACAAATTGTTCGGGTTGTCATGTGGCGGGACATGTAAGCGGCTTGGATATGAGCGGCACAATTAGTGAAACTTATGATGTACTTTATGATGTTGTACCCACAAACATTGTTTCTGCAGATAAACATTATAAAAGAGTAACTCCCGGCAACCCTTATAAAAGTTTTATTTTCAACAAAATAAATAATGGTTTGGCGTTGGATGTAAATCTGGTTACCGGTGAGGGTGAAGCTTGTCCTCAAGGTGCCTCACCGCTCGACGAAAAAGAAATTGAACTCATTCGCCAATGGATATTATATGGAGCTTTTGAAACGGGTACTTTGGTGGATGAAACTTTAATTGCAGATTTTTATGATAACGACGGAATTCAATCTGTTCCATCACCACCTTCCGCACCTCCTGTTGGGGAAGGTTATCAAATTCATTATGGTCCTTTCTTTTTATGGCCTGAGGAAGAACATGAATATTGGTATAAATTAGAAACCGACGAATCTGATACTATAGAAGTAAACAGATTAGATACCTATATGGGAGAATATTCTCACCATTTTATTATGTATAAATATTATAACACTGCAATCGCTTCTTCGGTGGAATATGGAATTCACGATGGCCCTGATTTTAATGGTGTGGAATTAGTTTATGGTCACCAATTTTCCGACAGTCTTAAACTCCCGAGTAAAACTGCATTTAGTTGGGCAAATACTACAATTTTAAATTTAAACACGCATTACATTAATTACAGCAGTGATAAATCGCTCGCATGTGAGGTGTATATAAATGTTTTCACACAGGAAAAAGGTACAGCAGCACAGATAATGTACACAACACGAAAATCAAATTCCGATCTCGATATTCCAAACGATAGTTTACCACATACATTTATCGATACATCATTTGGTTTTGGTCATGGTGAAGATCAAATGTTTGTTTGGGCAATGACTTCGCATACACATAAATACGGAGCCGATTTCGATATTTTTAAAAGAACAGAAGCAGGTGAAAAAGGCGAACAAATATTCGATGCTTCCTGCGGTGCAACCAATGGAGCTCCGGGTTGTCTTGATGAAATTTATGATTATCATCATCCCCCAACCAGAAAATGGCCGATGATGATTCCAGTTAGGTGGATGGATGGTTTTATTTATGAAGCCACCTTTATTAATGATGGTCCGGTTCCGGTACATTTTGGAATGACTGCAGAAGATGAAATGGCAGTATTCATGTATTTTTATGTAGATGATACAACGGGATTAAATTTATCGGAAGAAGAAACTGCCATAGAAAATATTTTAACGTCAACTTTCCCCGTCTTTCCCAATCCCGCAGATAATACAATATTTATTCATGCAAATGAAACATTAAATGACATTTTAATTTCCATTTCGGATATTACAGGAAAAGTAATTATTGAAGATCAGCAAAATTTATCAGGTACTTCAAGTAATTATTTATCTATGGATGTTTCCGGTCTTCCACCCGGTATGTATATTTTACAGGGAAAAGAAAATGGAATTTGTAGATTTAATGAAAAGATAGTTATAAAATAAGTGCCGCAGTAATTATTACTACAGCACTTATTTTTACATTATTTTGAAATAATAACCTTTTCCGTATGAACATTGGAATCACCTGATAATTTGATCAGATAAATTCCATTTGCAATTCCTTCCACATTAAATTCTATTTTACTTTTTGGAGAAATTATTACGGAATGTTCTACCAGTTTTCCTTCCAAGGTAAATAATTCCATTAATTTAAATTCTTCACATCCCTCCGCGTAAATAATTTGCGTGACAGGATTGGGATAAATGGATACAGTATTTTCCATTGTTCCACATTTTAATGGCGTATTAATGGTAACCTTTACCGATTTATCAGAAAAAACACCATCGCATTTTGCTTTTACCGTAATTTTATTTGATGTTCCGGGTGTTAAAGATGTAAATACATAACTATTTGATAAAGTATTATAATTAAAGGTAGAACCACCAACCACTTTTTGGGTAATGCGATACGAATCTGCAGAAGGAACTACATCCCAACTCAATGTAGCACCTGTTGCGGTAACACCACTCACAACTAAATTTACCGGTGCAGAACAATTATCAATTAATCCTCTGTACAACCCATTTCCAAAACTTGTTATCCAAATTTCATCTTCATTAAATGGGTTAAAAATAACCCTCACCGGATGTTGAAATGGATAATTTGTAACGGGAGAAAATGTGGGTGAAGCAACATTAAGATCATTCGTTATCCATAAACCATCAGATTCGGTTGTTGCATACATTTGTGTTGCGTCATTCGGATTTATTGTTACTGATTCTACCCTGTCCAGTGAATTTATTTTTGTCCAGGATGTACCGCGATTTGTTGTTTTATAAATTCCTCCCAAACCATTTGGCGCTCCTCCCCAACCGGAAAATACAGCGCAATAAAAAGTATTTTGCGAAACATCATTTTCATCAATGATTAAATCCTTTGTCCAATAAAACATTCCCGGATCAGAAATATCTGTCCAGGTACTTCCACCATTTGTCGATTTAAATACTCCACTGCTCGCGGTAAAAACTCCTGCTGCTGATCTTCTCCCAGAATAAACTGCAATGAGTGTTCCGTCATTTAATACATGAATATTATAAGGATGCCCTTCTGTGCGCGGGGGATTTGTTAATTTAACCCAGGTTGATGCAGCACCAAGATTTATATTACTCGAAACATAAATTCCTCCCACACCCGAATTAATAACACATGCATACATTTTATTTGCCACATTGGGATCTAATGTGATCCAAATTACAGGATCAACAAAATCGTGTAATACACTCCATGCAGTTCCATTGTCGGTCGAATATAATATTCGTCCTGTAGCACCATCAATATTAGCATCCATTAAATAAGTGCTTTGATACATATCGTGTGCACTGGAAGTAGCTGCATATATTTTTCCGCTGGAAGGTTCGTGAATTACTTTATACACCGAATTTTCTGTAAGTGTTGTATAATTTTTATTCCATTTTACTCCGGCATCTATTGATTTAATTGCAGTAATATCAGAAAATCCTGCAAATACTTTATTGATATCGCTCCAGCATAAGGTCCAGCAACTGGTATTTTCAATTCCAACACCTGCGTAATTTTTCCCTTTCACGATATCCAGATTAATTGGATTCTGATCTGCGGGATTTACATATTGTTGTTTCCAAATTGTTCCGCCATCGTTCGTAAAATGCGGAAATCCCAATCCTGTAATTACAGCAACATTTGCATTAGTGGAAGAAACATCAAATCCCTCAGCAAATTCATCGTAATACCAACCTTCGTCACCATTATCACCCTGATAACCGGTATAAATGTTTTCGTTGTTATTCGTTAATAATACAGCACTCCAACTTGTTCCGCCATTTGTAGTTTTGTATACAATGGGATATCCAGTTGAAGTATTTCCACCGGCACAATAAGCAACATTGATATTATTTTCTGCCATATCAATAAAAAATGGTTTGTTGCTTCCTGAAATTCCTGTTGCGGATGTCACCCAACTTCCCCCAACCGTATAATCCATTTTATAAATGGATTTATAATAAGAAAAATCGGCACCGGTAATTCCGGGATAAATATCCACAAGATCAAACCCTGTTATAAATAAACGTGTTGTTGCACCCACCCTGGCTCCGGTAAATGAAATAATTCCTCGGCCTGCCGGTAATCCGGTAAGTGCGTATGATGTAAATGTTGCTCCATTATCCGTTGATACAATTAAATTTTTTGCAGCGCCGATATAAATATTTGTTCCATCAAAAAACACACCGCCAACATGCGCTGCACCACTTCCCATATTTGTATAAATATTGGTGAAACTTATTCCGCCATTGGAAGAAAAATATATTCTGTTGTAGGAAGAAATGATTAGCCTTTGGGTGGAATTATCATCCGCAAAAATGGAGTAACAATCACCGGAAGTTGGATCGCTGATGGGTGTCCAGTTAATTCCACCGTCGGTTGATTTAACCGGAAAATTAGTTTCTGTAAAAAAATCATTATCCACTGCATACCGTATTAAATTATCCGCAGTAAAGGCAACCTTGGCAGAAATAACAGACGTTAATTTGCCGAATGGAAGCGTTTCCCAATTAACCCCTGAATTTGTAGTGTGATACATACCTGTCATATCGCAGGTTATGTACATTTCATTGGAATTTAACGGATTAACAGAGGGTGAAAATAAGGCGCCACCACCGCCGATACCTCTGCTTTCCCAAAGTACATCCTGAGCAAATAAATGTGTCGAAAATTGTGTGTATATGGCAATTACGAACAGGTAAAGTAATTTTTTAAACATAAAAAGCAGTTTTAACAGTTAAATTGCGTGTATGCAGTAATGGAAGATAACTACAATATTAATGTATTTGTTAAAACTAAACAAAATTGCAATAGCAAAAAAAATATCGATTAATTAATAATTATTTTTTTTGAATACCTACCTTCTGATGAAATCAATTCAACAATATATGCACCTTGAGCCTCCATCAACTTAATTTCTGTAAATTGTTTGACAATATTACCCGTGTAAATTTTTTTCCCTAATAATTCAAAAATATTAATTTCAATGAGATTTGTCAATTCATTTAGTTTTACAAAAATGGAATTATTGAAACTGTAAATATTTGCATTGAAATTATTTGCCTTTTCTTCTAAAGATACAAAATGAGCCGTATCGCCAGCAAGTATAGCATGTTCCGGCTGTGTTTCGTATGCATAATCTTTAATGACCAGGGTTCTTCCTTCATCCAACACATCACAACGTATCCATCCGTAATGGTTCATTCCATCATTATCAATGAAACGAATGCCTAAATAATGATCAATCACATCGGGTAAAAAATAATCATACCAAAAACAATCTATACATGGAGCAATAACCCCATCTGAATCAAATGTTCTTAATGCAAGTGCCTGTTGATAAAAAGTTTGCCACTCGAGCGATGGATCAATTAAACTATTTATGTTTATTGCATACGGATAATATCTAGTGAATTCGCTCGAACCAATATTAAATTGATTAGAAATACCTGCGATGGCATTTTCAAAGATATATGGACCTACTATTATATCTTGTCGCAGCCGATAGGAAAGAAAAATATAATCATAAAAAGTAAAGGAAGAATTTAAAAATACAAAATCAATTGTTCCGTTTGCATCAATGTCTAAACCACCACCTTCTAACTTTTCATCATAAATGATATCCGGATCAATATCAGTATAAATAACCTGAGCCTCAGTTTTATGAATACTAAGAAAACTCGCTGCAAATGTGGCATATGCACTCAATTTAAATGAAAATACATTAGCTCTATCCTTCTTCATATTATTCGGTTTTAATTAATTTTTTATAAAATTTGTTAATCCCATCATCAATTAATACTAAATAACACCCGGCAGATAGATCAGAAATATTTATAATTTCGCCTAATATTGAATTTGTAGAATATTTTAATTTGCCGTCCAAGTTGAGAATAGTAATCTTTAGGTCTACAACTGAATTTGTAGCAGGATTATTAGATTTAACTTGAAAAAAGGTTGCTGAGGGGTTTGGATAAATATGTAAATCGTAATTATTTATTTTGTTTGCTGTTTTAAAAGGATCTTCAATCGGATAAATTGGAATTTTAAAATACCCAATTGAATATGCAGGTGCAGTTAAGCAGCCATTAATAGCATAACCACTGCCAGGGCATTCTGGGTCATTAGCTTCATCTTCTATAATCGCCCCATCAATTTCAGCTTCCGTGTCAGCCTTAATTTCAAAAGGATGATCATATGAATCGTAACAAGTATTAATAAGCACTTTATCATATAATGAACTTCTCCCGGAAGTGGAATATACTTGCTCCGCCTGTAAATAAGTTAAAGTAGGCTCCCCGAGATCAACATAAGCAATATCCGTAAAAAAATTTATTAAATATTCCGGGTTCAGGATAAAATTCTGATTTGCGCCTTTCACATTAGAATAATAAAGATAAATATAATCCTTATTTGGATCTATAAAAACGGTAGGTTGCACATTCGGTGTGCTGGTTCCAATATAAAAATTTGAAGGAACGTATTTCAAATTTTGTTTATATATCTCACTAAATAAATAGGTAACAAAATAAGTAGTTCTGCGTATGTGGTAATTTCTTTTATCCCAGTTGTCATCAAATTCACAATTTAACGGTTCTGCGCAATCCTCATCGTATGGGCAATCTGTTTTATCATAATAGTTTCTTTCAATACCATCTCCAATTGTAATTAAGCATGTTGGGACTGCACCTGCATAATTTTGGATTGTAGAATAAGTGTAAAAATTGTTGTGATAATCATTGTCATAGTTTACTTTTATATCCTTTAACCACCACTGTAACAATAGATGCCCATGCGTAAAGCCATTGCTGTAAATGCTTGCTTTAGCTTGTTGTAACTCTGTATATCCGCTTTTACTATCTTTCAAATTCCACTCTGTTGTCCACAACTCTTTTCTTTCAGAAGAAGTTAGATCAAAATCAAAATAATAGTTAAATTTATCCATAGAGATTTTATACGATATATGCTCTCCGGAGGTTTTAACAATAAAATCCCGAAAATTTCCTTCAGCTCCACCTAAACCTAAAATTTTGTCAAAAGCATCTTCTAAATCAACATCGTAATCATCAAAATCCCACAAATCACCTTCCCCTGCACAAGATGTTTCGGGTGTTAAATTGTCAATGGGAATATGCCCCCAGTTATCTGCCTCAAGATATGTATGCATAATTACTGCATCAAATTTATATTTGGAAGTTCCGTCAACCATTTCTTCATATTTGTCCCTTAAGGATTCATTCCAATCATCAGATGCCGCACACGCTGCCGTTATAGCTTCAAGTTTGAATGCATAATCATTACCTAAGGGCATTCCACAAATTCCTATTTTGTAATTGTATCCGCCTCCTGTTTTAAATTTATCTATAAAGTTGTGATCATCCAGCATATCTGTAGCACCTAAACCGTCATCTTCTAGTACATTTGAGTTCCCGGTGAGAGTTGTGCCATTTATAAATGCATAATAATCATCAAACTCATCAAACTCCATGGCATCACAGAAATAACCACTATAAGTCTCATTGCCCATTTCTACTCCTACAACGTTTACATCGTTACTACGCAAATAATCTGTAATTGCTCTGCATTCAGTTGCGGTTTCGCTGAGTATATTTAAGCAAACTATAACTTTAGTTAATGGTCTGCCAGGATAAGCTTCATCTATTTGATTAACGAGAGAAATAAAATCATCAAGATATCTTGTTGTAACACATTGTTGAGCAAACCATTTATCTCGAAATGATTTGAAATCTTGAACATGATCCTCAAAAATCCAAGTTTTTAATGCAATGTCCTCATCATAAAGTATACGATTGATATTACTTAAAGTCAGCTCTTCATAATCAAAGTACATATCCTCATCTGTCCAATCATAATATCTGGCAATTTCATAAATATCATAACCATAACCTACCGCGTCAGTGCCATCGGTATTATGTAATAAGTGCATAAATTTACTGTAGGAACCGCTTGGAAAACGTAGAACTTCTGGTGCCAAGTCTATTAACCATTGCCATGCATAATCACTTGTTCCATCATTAGGTAAGGTGGAAGGGTCAAACATGCCTGTTACATTAAAACCATAAATACCGGGATTAACATTTTTATCAATTCCTCCAAAAGTAACATAAAAATTGTCTGCAATCTCCAGATCTCTAAAGTGCAATCCCAGGGAGTCATCGTATGGTAAAGTATCATTTATTAAATAAATAGTATCTGCTCCGTCAGAATATACTAATGTATCCTCTGTGATTTCTTCAACGACAGTATCTGGTGTAATCTCGGATGTCCATTTAGCATCAAAGATTTTGAAACTAGAATTATTCTTGGGAACAGAACAAATTGCCATGACGCTAGCAATCAATATTGTTAGAAAACTAATGTGTTTTTGAAAGAATATCTTGAGTGCGCTTGTGGTTTGTTTTTTCATATGCTATTTTTTTAAAAATTGAAATATCATTTAGAGTCAGTATTATTGATAAAGTGAAAAGTTAGAATCATGGTTTTAATTTAAAATAAAAGTAAATAAACATAATTAATTAACCAAGTATTAGGGCAGAAAATGACAAAATCATCTTTTCAATATTAAAATTCAACCCTAGTTTCAGTTTGTATTAAGACTCTGGGTATGTTACAGCAAAAAATATAAAACAAATCTATCTAAAATTTTCAATTAACAAAAGTGAAAACGCCACATAGATCAAACAGATAAATAACTCCCCCGGCCACGATCCAACTATCAAATCTGTCTAACATACCGCCATGTCCCGGTATTAATTTACTAAAATCTTTGATCTCATTTCTGCGTTTATAATAAGATGCAAGCCAGTCGCCCAACGTTGCAGAAATAATCAGCACAAAAGAAATCAGCAATGCATCCGGCACATTGCTATTGATCCAAGTTCGGGTTAAAATTCCTGTAATTAAGGCGAAAATTGCCCCACCTGCTAAACCTTCCCAAGTTTTACCCGGACTTGTAACCGGAAATAATTTGTGTTTTCCCAGAATCTGACCAGTAATTTGGGAAAAACCATCAAAAACAAATACGATCAGAAAAACATAAATAACTGCATTATAATTGAAATTTTTAGCCATTAATAAAAATCCGATACTGAAAATTACATACATCAAAACAGCTACACCATAAAAAAGCAGACGTTTGTTATTAATATATTTTGCCAATTCAAATAAACCCACAACAAGTATCATCAGCATTACCGGCACGAAGTATTTATTTAAATAAATGATAAGTATCAATAATAAATTTACAATAATGAAATGAATAATTAGTTTCATCCAACGCTCTCTGATTGCAGCTTTTGTTGACTTACGGTTTGCCAAAACGGTTCCCACCGCACCGAGCAGAAAAAATGCTTCTATCCAATAAAATACAGGATGTATCACAAATTATTTTTTAATACCCAATATAAACCTTTCACATCAGATCGTTTAGCCTTTAACTTCAAAATAATAATAATCTCTTCAATTTTAGAAATACAACCAACAATGATCATCACATAAAATAACCATTCCATATAAACGGAAGAAAGTAAAAATACCAAAAATATTCCTTGCAAATAACCGGTTATTTTGGCTGAATATAAATGCAGTCCCAATAAATTACCGAATTTAATAATTACCAGAGAAACACTTGCGAGATATAAAAATATAAATATCCCAAAACCGATCTTGTGTTCCAGAACATAATTCCATTCAAATTGAAATACTCCTCCAAATGCCAGAAGATAACTCCCTATATCTGCCCACGAATCCAATTTAGCACCAATTAATGTGCGCTGATTAAAATTTCTTGCAATAAAACCATCCAGTATATCGGTTACCAGATTAATAATAAGTAAGGTGACAAATATTTTTTGTTCCTCTTTCAATAGAAAATACAATATAACGGGAAACATTATCAGCCTATATAAAGAAAGCACATTCGGGATGGTCCAGAATTTTTCTTTATATGGTGGAATTTCGTGTATCGATTTGCGCATTGGCTTAATGTCTGTTCACATAATAATCAAAATATTTACATTCCCCTATTGCTTTCTGATAAAATTCTGTTTCTGAATATTCATTTTTTATTATGGAAAAGTTGGTTCTGTAATTTTCCTTCAATCCATTTGCATTTTCATAATCAAAATCATCACTTCTGTAGTATTCATTTTGTTCACACTTTGCGAGCATAAAATAATTTAAGGCTGCAAATTCTTTTCCTCTTGATCCTTCAGCAGCAAGTTGGTAATAATATTTTGCCTTATCCAAATCATATATATCGTTATAATACCAGGAATAGGAATCGTTTGGATCTACTTTACTCAATTCACAGCCGTGACAGCGATAATAATCCAACGCCATCCATGCATTTCCCCAATACGACATATTATAATAGGCATTTCCCAATAAATGTTGAATTTCTGTTTTGTTTTCCGAATCTTTTTTAAGTTTTCCTTCCAGTTCAACGATTTTCTGACATAAACTGAGTTTTGTATAATCGCCGGGATATTCTACAAAATCGCAGTCATGACAATCGTAAATATGTATAACAAAAGGATCAGCAGGTAGCGTCATGTTTGGATGTAAAGTATCTTTCATCCCCGAAAAAATTCCAATAGCTTCTTTAAACCTGCCTTCGCGCATTAAAAGTGTTCCCTTTATTTCCAACATATCATCAGCATCATAAGGATATTGCGCCGCAAGAAATTTATCGAATTGGGAATTATTTTTATTGGTAAAATAATTAAATAATTCGGAAATAGGGGCCTTTTCAGGCTGTTCGTAAATATCATAATATTCCACTGCATTTGCTCTGCACATTTCGGCTTGCACTGGTTTGTCTGCGGCGAGATAATATTTCATCAGCTGATACATGACTATTCTTCTGGCATCACTTTTATTGGCATAAAGTGCTCCTTCATTTGTGGCTAACCATTCCAGATCAGGTTGAATAATTACTTCATTTTCTTTTGTTATTGTTCCAAGAGATTCAATCTTGTTTAATATGCTCGTAATTTTTGCTTGCGACCACATAGCAGATTGAATTACAGCATTTTCCATTGCCTTTTTACAATACATTTCACTGCCTGCAAAATCCTTTTTTAAATATAACAAAAATGCAGCAGCATTATACCAGTATGCAGGTGTCTGCATTTTATTGATGGTAATTGCTTGTTGAATAATAGCATATACTTCACTTATATCGTTTGACTCCACCCAACTGGAATTCAATTCTTCCATTTCTCCACCATAGTCAAAACTCCATCTTCCCGGCATATATGTTCTCTGAATTTTTTCTACCTCACGCGCCAGTAATAATTCAATTTCTTTGGAACCCGGATCCAGTTTCAACATTTCCTGTAAAGCGGGAACAGCGGAATTATTCTGATTTATTCCTGTAAGTAACCATAAAATATTTTTTTCATGATCGTTTTTGCACATGGCGAGACATTGTTGCCAGGTTGTTTCATTATCAATCCAAAAATCGCGTTCGCTATATAATCTTCGACTCAAACATCTATCAAAAACGATGGAATTATAATAACTCGCTTCCGCAAATTTATTTAATCTCCAATAAGCTCCCGCCCTTAGGGATAAACACCAATAATAAATAACAGATTCCTCTTTTTTTGTATTCCCAATAAATTGATCATACAGTGATAAACATTTTTCGTAGTCTTTGCTATAATGTGCTGCACGCATTGCCTGATAGGTATATCTCAATTTCAAAAATGGATCTTTTGAGGATTTAGCAAACTTTTCTGCTTCACGGGCAATTTCCTTAAGCGATTCCATGTCACGAACAGTTTCATTCCACCAATCAGATTGTGCGACATAGGGTTCAACCCTCATCGCAAAAAGCAGATATTGAAATGATTTAGAAGGATAATTATTTTTCCAAAAATCTATTAATTCATTATTTTTCCATTTATCGGATAAAGTCCCCTTACCTTTTAAATAATCTTCTATACCAAGAATATCCTCGGTCCCCGAATTATATATTACAGATTCAATATCCGTGTCGGAAATTTTATTCCCAAAATATTCTACCCAATTCTGCACATTTACACCTTTGCTTTCAAAAAGTTCTGTTTCAGATTCCCCTCCATTTTCTGCCCAATCTGTTAACCCGCCTTTCCAATAGTGATAAGAATAGAGAAAAGGATATAATTCCGGATAATTTATAAACTCTTGCCTGAAAGGCAATAGCGTAAGCTCATCCTCATCATATCCCCAGGCGCATGAATTAGCGATCTGAATTGGAATGATAAATAGTATACTACTTAAAAGAAGAATAAATAGCTTTGAGATCTTCATTTGTGTAATGGTTTATAATATTGGTATCAAGGTGATATAAAATTACTGTTCGGTCGGCACTTTTCAAATGTTCCCTCAAAAGTTTTGCCGCCGACAAACTACATTCTGCAGTTTGGGTCTCCAGTTTGATCGTATTTCCTTCCACCATAAACTGCCCTTCAAAATAAAAATTCTTTTTGGCGACATATTTATTTTCCCCAGAATTAATAAATAAAGAATCAGCCATATTTTCCGGATAGAGCGGATAAAATATTTTTATCAATTTTCCTTCATCAAATAATAATCCCCAGCTGAAACAGGCTATGGCAATGTCAAGTGGCAAAGGATAATCGTTAATATTTTCGATGTATTGATGAGCGGTATTCTCTTCAAAAATAGAATTTTGCCTACCAGCATTTTCAATATCTCCCATATTATAAAACATGAGCGTACCGCGATCTACCGGAGGAACACCGGTTTTTTCAAAATATTTAATTTGGTGCAAACGGATTGTAGCACTCCACTGCATTTCCTTAAACCCGGGGAAATTTTTTAATGCCTCTATTAAATAAAAATAAATCTGTTCCGTAGTTTCATTCCAATCACAATCCAATTGAATTTCCTTAGGGAAAGGTAGATCATTCGATTCAATCAGGTATTCGATTTTTCGCGCGATCTTAAAAGCGAGAAGTTTTACCGCGGTATCATTCTCTACACCCAATTTTTCAAAGGTTTCATTTGTAATAAATACAACTGGAATAATCTCTGTATTTCCCGGTATTTTTTCCGGAAACGAAATAGTTGCCAATGGAATTGGTTGCGATGCACCTTCATCCCAACCTACATCAAAAAATTTGATATAAAGTTTTTTTATTTCAAGGGTATCCAGTGTATTTTTTTCAGATTCACTTAAATTAAATTCGCTTTGCCAATAATAAAATGCAGGAGTTATTTTTATTTCTTCTTTATTACAAGATAGAAACAATAACAAAACCGGCAAAAAACAGCGCAATACAAATGGCATAGGGTTCAAAGATAAAAAATAGCGGGTTCGCCGATAAAATCACTTTACCCTTATCTTTACACCATGCGCCCGCTACGCCAGCTTGCTACTCAAACCGCAATTTATGGATTTACCACCATTTTGGTGCGCATGCTCAATTATTTGCTGGCTCCCTTACATACCAGAGTTTTTACTGACCAGGCGGATTATGGTATAATTTCAGAAATGTATGCCTATGTCACCTTTATTAACGTGATCGCTATGTTTGGACTGGAAACCGCATTTTTTCGATTTGCTTCCAACAACACCAATGAACTCGATAAAAATAAAGTTTTTGGAAGCGCACAACTATCATTGATCATTACCACCTTATTAATGGTCGGATTACTGATCGTTTCAGCCGGTGATATCGCCACTGCATTAAATTATGCCGGAAGAAATAATTATATCATCTTTTTTGCACTTATTATAGGATTTGACACACTTACAAATATTCCATTCGCAAAATTGCGTCTCGAAAACAGACCCTGGAAATATTTTACTTATAAATTCATCAACATACTTGTAAATATTTTATTGAATTTGTTTTTCCTTTGGCCGGCGCTAAAAAATGATTTTACTTTATTTTCAGCCTTTGGTTATACCTATCAACCGGAATATGGAATCTTATACGTTTTTGTTGCCAATTTAATTGCGAGTGCCGTTACTTTTTCTTTATTTATTCCCGATCTCTTTCATATTAAATTTGATCTTGCAATTTGGAAAAAATTGATGCGTTATGGTGCACCATTAATTATTCTCGGATTGGCCGGAATGATAAATGAAACTCTAGACAGAGTATTAATTAAATACTGGGGTTCCGGAACGCTGAACGACAATATGAAACAGGTAGGTATCTACAGTGCAGTATACAAGATATCCATCTTTATGACCCTTGCTGTACAAGGATTTCGAATGGGAGCGGAACCCTTCTTTTTTAAACAATCGCTGGAAAAAAATGCCCCGATCACCTATGCAAATGTTATGAAATATTTTGTGATAGCCTGTTGTATTATTTTTTTAGGTGTTGGGATGTTTCCTGATATTTTTAAAATAATTATCGGTGAAGAATATCATGAAGGATTGCACATTGTTCCCATATTATTACTGGCCAATTTATTTCTGGGAATTTATTACAATCAAAGTGTTTGGTATAAACTTACTGATAAAACAGTTTTTGCAACTATAATTCCAATTGTTGGTGCTGTAATTACTATTGCCTTAAACTTTATTTTAATTCCCATTTTAGGTTATACCGGTGCTGCATGGACCACCCTTGCCTGTTATTTCAGTATGGTGGTTATGAGTTTTATTATCGGACAAAAACATTATCATGTTCCTTATAATCTTCGAAAAATAATTGCCTATTTACTTGTATCGATCGTTTTATGTTTATTCGGATTGGGTTTATATAACACTTTGGATAATTATATACTTTCTTTTGTGATACGTCTTATTTTAGTAATCCTCTTTTTTGTTTTTGCCTGGTGGCTCGATATCAGTAAATTAGTAAGATCAAAACCCAATTAAATTTAAAACATGTTAAATATTCGAATTATAAATAAGTCGGCAAATGCCAATCCCGAATACGCAACAATACATGCTGCCGGAATGGATCTGAGGGCCGATATTTCGGAAAAAATGGAACTTCTCCCTCTCGACCGATGTCTGGTGCCTACCGGTATATTTATAGAGCTTCCAATTGGTTATGAAGCCCAAATTCGCCCACGCAGCGGTCTTGCAATTAATTCCGGTATTACCCTTTTAAATTCCCCCGGCACTATAGACGCCGATTACCGCGGTGAGATCAAGGTTATTATGATAAACCTCTCGAAACAGCCTTTTTATATCAACCCCGGCGACAAGATCGCACAAATGGTAGTTGCAAAACACGAGATAGTGGTTTGGGAAAATTCTACGGAACTTTCGTCTACAGACCGCGATACCGGCGGATTTGGTCACACAGGAAAGTAATTTCAGGTCACTTTATTTCTGCCTAACGGTTGATAGTTTATCTTTGCAGCCCAAAACAATAGATAGATATGAATATTATTATTCCAATGGCGGGAATGGGCAAAAGAATGCGACCACACACCCTCACTGTGCCAAAACCGTTGATCCCTGTTGCAGGAAAGGCAATAGTACAGCGCCTCGTGGAAGATATAGCACAAACCACCGATGAAAAAATTGAGGAGATCGCCTTTATAGTTGGTCGTTTTGGAAAGGAAGTGGAAGATGGTCTTGTTAAAATTGCCGAGGAACTTGGAGCCAAAGGAAAGATCTGTTATCAGGATGAACCACTGGGAACAGCACACGCAATTTTGTGCGCCGGAGATACTATCAGCGGACATATCATAATTGCCTTCGCAGATACGTTATTCAAAACCGATATCAAGATAGATACCAATAACGACGGCATTATTTGGGTGAATAAAGTGGACAATTGGAAGAATTTTGGTGTTATTGAACTCAATAATGAAGGTTTCATCACCAATTTTGTTGAAAAACCCGATCATTTTGTTTCTGATCTCGCTATAATCGGAGTTTATTATATGAAGGATGGAGAATTGTTGCGCAAAGAAATGCAATATCTCATTGACAATAATATTAAAGAAAAAGGGGAATATCAATTGACCAACGCTCTGGAAAGCATGAAACAAAAAGGATACAAATTTAGTCCGGGCAAAGTGGATGAGTGGCTGGATTGCGGAAATAAAGACGCAACCGTATATACAAATCAGCGCATTCTCGAATTAAAAAAGGACAGTGAAAAACTTGTAGCAGATTCAGTGAAATGTGTTAATTCCGTAATTATTTCTCCTTGTTATATCGGAGAAAATGTGGTGATAGAAAATTCCGTAGTGGGTCCACATGTATCCATTGGAAAGAACTCAACAGTTAAAAATTCGTTAATAAGGAATTCAATCATACAAAATTCCGTTATTATTACAGAAAAAAATATCTCCAACTCCATGATTGGTAGTTTTGCTTCAGTTGAGGGCAAGGCAGAGGATTTGAGTTTAGGGGATTACAGTACTCAGGCATGATAAAAAATACTAAAAATTTACTCTATCTATTATCCATAGTTTTTTTACTTACGGTATCCGCGTGCAGCGGCACTAAAAAAACACAAACTACAAATACAGAACCCAATAGAATGCCGCAGAAAACTTTTTCTGCTAAAGGGGAGGGAAAAATTGATTCTGCAGAAATTGAACGATTATATATTGATGGTTGTAAATTTCTCGCAACCGATGATATTGAAAAAGCAGTAAATGCTTTTGGTGATATATTAAAAGTTGATCCAAATAATACTGCAAGTATGTTTCAACTGAGTACTATTTATTTTAAATATGGTCAGTTGGGAGATGCACAAAATTATATCAAAAATGCAGTTGCACTTGAACCGAAAAATATTTATTACCAATTATTGTATGCCGACATTTTATCTTACAGTGCATCTTTCGACAAAGCTGCAGAGGTATATGAAAACATATTGAAAGATCAGGCATTTAGCGAGGAAGTTTATTATCGTTTAGCATACAGTTATGAAAAGGCGGGAAAAAAGGAAGATGCCATAAAAACGATGCAAAGGCTTCTAGCTTTAGAGGGTGAGAATGAATCTGTTCTTTTTGAATTACAGCGACTTTATGCAATGAACGATCAACCGGACAAAGCGATTGAAGCTCTTCTTAAACTTATTGAAATAGATCCTTACAACAGCGGATATCTGCGTTATTTAAGTGAATATTACGAACGCGCCGGTCAACCTGAACTTGCACAACAAACTTTTGATAAATTGTTGCTCACCGACAGCAGTAATGTTGATCTGCAATTCCGCAAAGCGAGTTTTCAAAAAAAAGCGGGAGATGAAAACGCCTATTTTAATACGATGCATAAAGCATTTGCAAATGGATTGGGAAATATAGATACAAAAATATTTTATCTCGTTCTATTTGTTGATTCACTCGACAAACCAAATTTTAAATTAAAGGATACCGTTTTAACCTGGACAAAATTATTGGTGGAAGCGCATCCTGAAGATGCAAAATCGTTTGCCATGCGCGGTGATTTTTTATTTTATTCCGGTGAATTGCGCAGTGCAGCTGCTGCCTATAATAAATCGTTGAATATCCGAAGTGACATTTATGACGTATGGATAAAAATGTTTTATATCTATTCCGATCTTAGAGAATTTGATTCGTTAAAAAATGTAACTAATTCAGCCATAGAATTATATCCCAACCAACCCCTTGGATATTATTTTAATGGTGTTGCATTGAATAATATTAATGATGCGGATGCTGCCATAAAAACATTAAAAAGAGGTTTGCCTCTTACGGTTTCCAATACACAATTAAGAGCCGACATTTTCACGGAACTTGGCAATGCTTATAATGATGTAAAAAATTATGTGGAATCGGATAAAGCATTTGAAAATAGTTTGCAGTTAAATCCCGATAATCCATTTACGCTGAATAATTATGCTTACTTTTTATCGGTGCGCAACGAAAATTTAGAACGCGCTGCAGAAATGTCGGCAGCTTCCATAAAATTAGTTCCCGATAATGCATCTTTGGAAGATACCTATGCATGGATATTGTATAAACAAAAAAAATATAAGGATGCGAAGTTGTGGATGGAAAAAGCATTAGCTCATGGAGGAAAAGACAGCGGCACGGTTTTAGAACATTATGGAGATATTTTATATCAGCTCGGAGATAAAGATCAGGCAGTGGAATATTGGATCAAAGCAAAAGCTGCCGGCGACGCTTCCGATCTGATCGATAAAAAGATCAACGATAAAACCTTATATGAATAAAATTATTTCTTTTTTCCTGTTAGCTGCCTTTTCCTATTCTTCGTGCGAGACCACTAAAAATATTTTTGGCAATAAGGTTAAAGAAACTACCGTTGAAGAACTTAATACAAAGGTTTTAGAAAAATATATTGTCTACAAAACTTTCTCAGCTAAAGCCAATATCGACCTTACCGGTCCAGACTTAAGCCAAAGTGTAAATGCGCAGATAGATATTTTAAAAGATTCTGTAATTGGAATTTCACTGCGTGTAATGGGTATTGAAGGAGCACGGGTGATGATAACACCAGATTCCATAAAAATACTCGATCGTTTAAATCAACAATACATTCCAAGAAGTTTTTCTTTTATAGAAACAAACTTTTCATTACCCATCACCTATTCCGATCTGGAAAATCTTATTTGCGGAAATCCGGTTTTTTATAATAATACCACGCTAACACAGGGTGTAAGTGACGACAAATATGTACTCTTTGCGCAAAAGGGTGTTTATAAAAACACGATCTGGCTTAGTCCCGAAGTAGATATACTGCGTATGTTTATCGAAGATTTAATGAACAAAAGAACGCTCACCCTTACTTATGCCGAGTTCGACAAAATAGAAGGGAGACAATTTGCGTTCTTACGTACCATTTTAATAGATGCCACAGATGATTTTACAGCCAATATCGCATTCTCAAAAATCACCTTCGACCAGCCCTTTGAATTTACCTTCAACGTTAATCCAAAGTACGAGCGGATTGATTAATCCAATTCTTAGTCTTTTAATTCTTCTATTTATTTTCAACAGCGATGTTTCCGCACAAAGCGGTGATAAAAAAACACTGCAAAATAAATACGAAAAATTGCAGGATGAAATTAAAGATGCAGAAGATCTTTTATCCACTACCAAGAAAAAAAAGGAAAACTCTCTCGACGAATTAAAATTATTGAATCGCAAAATTGATATGCGGGAGGAAGTGATCAGCAATATTGCACAACAGGTTTCCGGTGTAAACAAACAACTTACTGAAACGAATACCGCAATTAATGCAATGGAAAACGATATGGACGAATTGAAAAAACAATACGCCCAAATGGTTTATTACACGTATTTAAATGATGAAAATTTTAAACCCCTCCATTTTATTTTTTCGGCAAAAAGCATAAACGATGCATTCCAGCGAATGCAGTATATACGCTCCTTTCACAGCTTCCGGAAAGAACAGATAACTGCTATTGAAGAAATTAGTGAGACACTGAAAAATAAAAGAAATGCAATTGAGGAAGATAAAGAGGAGAAAGTAGTTTTACTGACAAAAGAAGAACAACAAAAAAAGAAACTTGATGAAGAAAAAGCATCGAAGGATAAAACGGTAAAAACTTTACTTTCCAAAGAAAAAGATCTCAAAAAACAAATTGATAAAAAGAAAAAAGATGCCACTGATCTCAATAAAAAAATTCAGGCGGTAATTGCGGAGGAGATCAGAAAGGAAAAAGAAAAAGCGGAAGCAGCTGCACTTGCCGCCGCAAAATTAAAAGAGAAAGAAACTAAAAGCACCAGTCCGGAAACAAAAACAACAACTCCGGTCACAGAGAAAAAAACCACAACTGAAGCAAAAACTGTCAATCTCGGACTCACTCCCGAAATGCAATTAATTTCCAAAAACTTTGAGGGAAATAAAGGCAAATTACCCTGGCCTGTCGAACGAGGAACGATAACAGAACGATTTGGTAAACACGCACATCCTGTTTTAAGAGATGTAATTATCGAAAATAACGGGATTGACATTGCCACAGCGGAAGGTTCAGCGGTAAGAGCGGTGTTTGACGGAGAAGTAGTAAATATCATTTTCAACCCGGCATTTCAGAAAGGTGTCATCATAAAACACGGGGAATATTACTCTGTTTACACCAATATCGCCGAAGTAACAGTAAAAGCAGGAGACAAAATAACCACCAAACAAAAAATTGGTACGGCATGGGAAGATCCTGAGGAAGGAAAGACGGAGGTGCACCTGGAGATCTGGAAAAACACGGTAATTCTGGATCCTGCCTTGTGGATCAGCAAATAAATTTGAGAAAGGTGGTTTTCGCTTATAAAAAACAGCTACCTTTGTTTTAATAATCAAATTGTTCAAGAAATGAATACTGTGTTATTACTTGCAATGCCTAGCGGAATGGAATGGATAATAATCGTTTTAGCTATTTTACTACTTTTTGGCGGAAAGAAAATTCCGGAACTGATGCGTGGTATCGGTAAAGGAATTCGCGAATTTAACGATGCGAAAAACAACGTTAGCCGCGAAATACGCGAAGGCGTTAATGATGAACCTAAGAAGACTGAAGATAAATAATTTATCTCCCTACCTTCCATGAGTTTAGATCTAGGTCCTTTATTACAATCCGGTTTAAGGAATGTTCAGGCTGATTTGTGTGCGGGTAAGTTTACTCTCAGACAGGTTGTAGAGCATTATTTACAGGTAAACCGCGAAAAAAAACACCTCAACGCTTTTTTAGAATTATTTGAACACGATGCATTGCAAAATGCAGATGAAATAGGTTCCAGGATCATCTCCCAAAAACCACTTGGTAAATTATTCGGGATGGTGATTGGAGTTAAGGATGTAATTGCCATAAAAGGCAAAAAACTCACAGCTTCCTCCAAAATACTCGACGATTTTGAATCTTTATATAATGCTACTGTAATTGAGCGATTGCTCAAGGAAGATGCAATAATTATTGGTCGCTGCAATTGCGACGAATTTGCCATGGGTTCCAGCAATGAGAACTCAGCTTTCGGACCTGTGTTGAACGATATGGATAATACCCGGGTTTCAGGGGGAAGTAGCGGCGGATCGGCCGTTGCTGTGCAGGCCGGACTTTGTATGGCGAGTCTGGGTTCTGAAACCGGTGGTTCCATTCGTCAACCCGCAGCTTTTTGTGGAACAATTGGCATGAAACCTACTTACGGACGCTTATCGCGCTACGGTTTGGTAGCCTTTGCCTCCTCTTTTGATCAGATCGGTCCTATTACCAATAATATTGAGGATATGCAGTTGATGATGGAGGTGATGGCAGGATTTGATGCCCACGACAGCACTTCATCCACCCACAAACCGCAGCATTACAGTACAGATACCCCTGTGACAAAACTCAAAATCGCTTACTACCCTCAAACGCTGGATAATCCCAAAATTGACCCCGAGATCTCTTCAGCTTTGTATAAACTTATTGACCAACTTCGTGCAGAAGGGCATACAGTTGAGCCACAAGACCTCAAATCACTCGATTACTTAGTTCCGACCTATTACGTTCTGACCACCGCTGAGGCTAGCTCTAATTTAAGTCGTTTTTCCGGCATTCATTACGGGTTTCGTGACATGCAAGCGGGTGATATGGAGGCAGTTATCAAAAAATCGAGGTCGACAGGTTTTGGAAAAGAGGTGCAGCGCCGCATCATACTTGGAACTTTTGTGCTCAGTTCGGGTTATTATGATGCCTATTATACGAAAGCACAGAAGGTAAGAAGGATAATTCGTGACGACACAGTTAAGACCTTATCCGAATACGACCTCATACTTTTACCGACAACACCCACCACCGCTTTCAAACTCGGAGAAAAAACAACTGACCCGATCGAGATGTATTTGGCGGATATTTTCACCGTTCAGGCAAATATTACAGGCCTCCCCGCCATCACCGTCCCTTTATTTAGACATAGCAATGGCATGCCATTTGGCGCACAACTTATGGCAAATTACTTTAGAGAAGACATCCTCATGTCTGTGACATCACACATTCTTAAAAATTATTAAAATTTGGGTGTTGATAAGGTTTTTATTGTGTGTGAGCACAATATTTCTTTAATTTTATAGTTTTATAGCCTTTAGTAACAGCCTAACTAAAATTTACAGGGAATTAACTATGCATTACATCAGAATTACCGTATTATGCCTTTTGCTTGCAGGGGTAGCGAAAGCACAAGTCTCTAATTCTTCTTCCAACGATCAATTGACGTTGAACTCCACCAGTGAGAGTGTCAATGCTATAGATTCGATGTTTGAAAGTTTTTATTCCACCAATCCGGCGTGGAAGTTCAACGAAAAAGATTACGATCTTTTAGGATATGCAGCTACCGACACCCCGAGATTTACTCCGGAAGTGTATGCAGAACGTATTTCTAAAATCAACTCCTCAATTCCTTATACTTATAACAAATCGGTTCAGGGTTTTCTGGATCTGTATTGTATGCGACGCCGCGGACAGGTTTCCAATATGTTGGGATTGAGCCAGACTTATTTCCCGATGTTTGAAGCCGAACTCGACAGAAATAATATGCCTATAGAACTTAAATATCTTGCTATAATTGAATCAGCATTAAATACACATGCAGTTTCAAAAGCAGGAGCTACAGGTTTGTGGCAGTTTATGTATGGAACAGGAAAATTGATGGGCTTGCAAATTGATACCTATGTTGATGAGCGCCGCGATCCGCAATTGGCGACAATTGCTGCTGTTAAATACCTGAAACAATTACATGATATTTATAACGATTGGTTTTTGGCAATTGCCGCTTATAACTGCGGACCAGGAAATGTGAATAAAGCATTACGCAAAGCAGGCGGTGGTGACAAAACATTTTGGGATATCGAGACCTATTTACCAAAAGAAACCCGCGGATATGTTCCGGCGTTTATTGCTGCAAGTTATGTTTTTGAATATCACAAAGAACACAATATTCGTCCCGTAGCTTTTGGATACGATTATAATCTTGCAGATACCATTATGATCACCCATAAAATGACCATTGATCAAATGGCTGCTTATGTGGGATTAACTGCGGATGAAATTGCATTAAATAATCCCGCATTAAAAACAAAAACAATTCCGGGAGCACCAATGCCATATCCTTTGCGTTTGCCAATGAAATCGGTTGCAATGTTTTATGCAAATAAAGATTCTTTATATGCATCATTAGAGAAAAAAGAAGTGGCAAAATCAGAAACACTTGCTAAAAATGTAGAAGCGGTTAATGCATCAAAAAATAAAACAACAACTACCGCCTCAAAAACAACTACCACTGCTGCAAAAACAACAGATACAAATACCACTGCAAGTGCAACAAAAGAAAATACAAATCCTGACGACATTGTAACCGTAAATTACACAGTTAAAAAAGGCGACAATCTCGGTTATATTTCCGATTGGTTCGACTGCACAGTTCCTGAAATTAAAAAGTGGAATAATTTATCTTCCACAAAAATTGTTTCCGGACAAAAATTAAAATTACAGGTTCAATCGCAACACGAAGAACAATATGCGCAGATAAATAAAATGACCTTATCTGAAAAACAAAAACTCACAAATATTCAACTGATAAGTTCAGCACCTGCCGAAAAGAAAGTGAGCAGCGAAGTAATTTATTACACCGTTAAACCCGGAGATACTTTATGGGGAATAGCTCAAAAATATCCAACAAATAGTGTTGAAAAAATACGGGAGTTAAATGGGCTATCCGATAATGAAACTTTGAAGACAGGGACTAAAATTAAATTGGTTAGTAATTAATAAAGAAATTATTTAAATAAAAAAATGCCGGTTAAATGCCGGCTTTTTTATTGAGTTACACTGAGAAAGTTAAATGAAGATATTTCCAAACTACCGTGGTTTAGAGTGTCTCACGAAACGTAACTCAAATCCCCACAGACCTCACAGGTTTCCAAAACCTGTGAGGTCTTCGATGTTCATTCCTTCATTCTTCATTACTTTACATTCATCACCATCACCTGCTTCACAAAATCCCCCCGCTCCGAAATAATATGCAATATCACTTGTTGCGATTCCAAATGATTCACATTAATATTTATTAAGCCTGAATTATTTCTTTCCATTTGAATCGGAATAATCTCCCCCAAAATATTATATAAAATAATATCCGCATTAATTAATTCATCTGGTAATTTTATATTTAAATAATTACTTGCTGGGTTTGGATAAATATGTATTTGTTGTGCTAAAGTATTTTCTATAGCATTACAAATATCAACGGTAACCAAAACCATATCTGATCCTATACATCCGTTTGCATCTACTCCCTGTACAACATAATTGGTGGTTTCCCCGGGGGAAACATCAATTGAATCACAGGTTCCACAACCGGGAACAGGTGTAGGCATCCATGTATAACTTACACCACCACTTACAGAAAGTGTGATGGTATCACCTCTGCAAATGGAAATGTCGTCGGAGGCAATAATTGTTGGTGTTGGATTTACAATTACGGAAACAGTATCACTTCCCACACAACCATTTATATCTGTTACATATACTATATATTCTATACTAACGGATGGATTACAAGTTGGTGCGTCAATTGTAGGATTATCAAGATAAGTTGACGGTGTCCATAAATAAGATTCTCCTTCTGTTACATATAATTTAAATTGTCCTCCGTAACACATCGTTGTGTCAGGTCCTGCCGTAACGGTAAATGCAGGATAAACAGAAACAACAACCGTATCAACATCCACACAACCAGAAATATTGGTAACACTTACATAATAAGTAATATCACTTAATGGTGTGCATGTAGGAGTTGATGATGTTGCATCATCTAAATATAGAGAAGGACTCCAGGAATAAGATGTTCCTCCACTTGCAAAAAGATCAGTTGATGTTCCAACACAAATTGTTGTTTCCGGACTAGCAGTTGCGAAATCTCCAACAGCAACAATAACATTAATTATATCTTCATCAGAACAACCATCTGCATTAATTGAAGTTACTGTATAACTAATATCTGTTAAAGCAGTACAAATTGGATTTGCAGAAAATGCATCGTCCAAATATGTTGCAGGACTCCACACATAACTCGTTCCGCCGCTTGCAGAAAGTGTTGCACTTTCTCCCGAACAAACGGAAATATCATCACTCAAAACTAAAAAATCAACTACTGTTGTTGTTATTGTTACATAATCAATATCAGTACATCCTTCATCATTTATTGATGTAACAGTATATGTAATATCGCTTAATGGATTACATAACGGAGTTGCAGAAGTTGCATCATCTAAATATGTTGAAGGACTCCAATTATAGGTTGTTCCTCCACTTGCAAAAAGTTCAACTGTTCCTCCTGAACAAATATCTATATCATCACTCACCGATAAAAAATCGGAAGGAATAATTCCAACAGAAATTTCATCCGTTGCAAAACATCCGTTTGCATCTGTAACAGTTACCGTATAAGTTATCGGAAATAATGGAGTGCATTCGGGATTCGCAATAAATGCATTATCTAAAAACAATGCGGGACTCCAATTATAAATAATTCCACCTGTTGCATTTAAAGTTGTGGATGCACCTGCGCAAACATTTATATCGTCACCTGCATTTGCAATTACTTCCGGAAATACTTCCACATGTAAAGTATCGGTATCAATACATCCATTTGCATTTGTAACGGTCAATAAATAATTAATATTTGTTAGCGGAGTACAAGTTGGATTAGAAATAAATGGATCACTTAAATAAGTTGTAGGAAACCAGGAATAAGAAACACCTCCACTTGCATTTAAAACAACAGAATTTCCTGCACAAATATTTATATCAGCACCTGCATTTGCAAATTCAGATACATGAGGTGTTATACTTTCTGCATATTGAAGAGATGAAATAATTATACCTGTTCCTCCGGTAGTTGCACCATTATTTTCACCGAGACATGGGCTTCCAATTGTAGTTAAAGTGCCATAAATACCTCCTGTAAGATCTGTGCTTACTCCTGGCCAAATTGCAGCTCCACTATGTTTAATTACTCCACCTGAACCACCGCCACCAGGTCCTGTACATTGGGGAGCACCTGCATCACCGCCTTTTCCTCCTTTAGCAATTAAAGAGGTCTCAATAACGGTATTTGCATCAATTAAAATAGAACCACCGGCACCACCTCCGCCGGCACCATCACCCCAGGCAAGATCAGGAACAAGTTCACCATTCGAAATGATGGAAAAATTATTGCCATCGATGGAATTCGCATGAATTATCACAATTCCGCCGCCATTTCCACCATCTGTTCCGTTGTTATTATTGCCATGACCGGCACCGCCACCTCCACCTAAAAATATTTTATCTGTAGCCATGGTCTGATCAAGCAAAACACCTGCAAAACCCGGACTACCTGGACAAGAAAACGCACTTTCATCGTTTTCTCCACCCAATCCACCAGCTGCACCATTAGAACCACCTGCAGCACCGGCATTGTGATCGTTTCCTCCACCTCCACCATTCGCAGCCTTTCCGCGGCAGGCGAGATATGCATTGGTTAATACTACTATACTTTCTCCTTTTTCACCACCTTTTCCAGAAAGTGTATCTGAAAAATACAGGGAAGAGCCCAAACCTGTGGGGCAACTTTCCGGAAAATTACCGGCATCCCCACCCTTGAAACCCATATTCGACACGTCAATATTTGCATTTAATACCAAACTATTCGTTTCAAAAACCAAAACTCCTCCCGTTGCACCATTCCATGGAGCACAGCTCAAAGTTCCATCCACACTGGCCGAGGCATAAACAGGCACTCGTACCAATTGAACCAAACCCGAAGGGTTGTATGTTCTTAATAAAGTATTTTCCAACTGAATTGCGGTGCCTGAAACGTTGGCGATTGTCCCAAATTCATAATTTCCAGCCTCGTTATACGAAGTTATGTTTCCAAAACTGGCTGTATTAGTGAGATTCACTGTTGCTCCTTTCATTTGAATGATAAGAACCCGGTCGCCTACTGAATATCCGGTCGAAGATTCCACATAAATGGTATTGGAACAATAATTAATAGAATCTACGGCAGTATTGATATTTATGACACCACTAATGGATGTCTGGCCGAAAATAAATCCTGAAATAAAAAGTAATACAAGAAAGGGTATGTGTTTTTTCATAAAACTTTTGTGGTTTAAGTAATAAAAATACAAGTTTTTTGATTTAAAAGAAACTAATTCCATAAAGATGGTTGCAGGTAAAGAGAAATATCAGAGGTGTATTTTACCAATACAAAGTGATATATTTGTTTGGATGAAAGCAGTCTTTTTTAAAATATTAAGTATTTTTTGGGTGGTAGTATTATTTAATACTGATTTAAATGCACAAAAAATTCCTGCGGATTCCATTTATGAAATTATTAAAACGCAATCGGTTCATGCTGATAAATTAAACTGGAAAAAAACGGATAAACTTTTTTATCAATTACTTTCCGAAGCGAAAATGAACCAGGATAGTATTATTGCATTGGTTCGTGTGTTTGAAGAAATGAATGATGTGCACAGCAGTATTACCTATAATAATCACACATACAATTATTATTATCCCGCTACTGTAGTAGAGACTGCGCAGGTTATGCCTTTATTGAAAAGAACACAAAATGAGGATGGAATTATTCGCATAGCGGTATTAAATGAAAAAACCGGTTATATACAAATACCCGGCATCAGTGCATTTGGCGCAAATTCTGATAGTTACACGCAAAAAATAAAAGACAGTATTTGTGTATTAAAGAATAAAGGAATTTCTTCTTGTATCATCGACCTGCGATTAAATAGTGGTGGTAATATGTATCCTATGTTGGGTGGATTAAGTTGCTTTTTTGAGGAAGGAAAAATAGCAAGCACAGTAAATGGAAAAGGCGAAGTGTTATTTGATCTTAATATAAAAAATGATAATTTTTATTTTAGCAACCCCGCTGGCGAAAATTGGCAAATGACCTACGCAAAAGATACATGCGAAACAAAATTTAATAAAATGCCGGTAGTAGTTTTATTGAGTTATATAACTGCGAGTTCGGGTCAGGTAACGGCAATTGCCTTTAAACAACGACCCAATACCTTTTTTATAGGAGAAAATACTGCATTGGGTTATGCAACAGGCAATAATTATTTCTATTTTTCACCTCAACTCAGCATGAACCTATCCACGGCATTTAACAGCGATGTAAAAGGAAATATTTATTATGAAAACGTATTGCCCGACAGATACATTTTAAGTGGAGATAATTTTGAGGATCTTTTGCAGGATGAAAAGGTAAAAAATGCGTTATTGTGGTTGGATAAGGAGTGATAATTTAAATTTAAGAAGAAAAAATCTTTTGGCCACGAAGGCACTAAGACACGAGGTTTACACGAAGTAGTTTGATTAAACGAGGTAAATTAAAGCACTTCATTAAATGTTTTCATTTGTGAAACCTTTGTGCCTTAGTGCCTTCGTGGCAAAAAACGCACGCTTAAAAAAGAAATCTCATCTTAAAGTAGTCTTTTACCACAAATCAGGTAGATTTAATTTGTCGAAATTATTTTTTTTGTAATTTTATACCTCTTATGCCTTTCGAATTTATAGATTTCAAAAGTATATCAGGAGTTGAATTATTTGTTTTGCCTATTTAAAATAGTATTATTTAAAATTTATGTATACAATACAAGATCGCCTCAGTAAAGAAATTCAAGAAATAAAAGACTCCGGTCTTTATAAAAACGAACGCATCATCACATCTCCTCAGGCAGCTGATATCACACTTGCCAACGGAAGCAAGGTGCTCAATTTTTGTGCGAATAATTATTTGGGATTGAGTTCACATCCAAAAGTAATTGAAGCAGCCAAAAAAGCAGTTGACAGTCACGGATACGGAATGAGTTCGGTGCGATTTATTTGTGGCACACAGGATATTCACAAGGAACTGGAACAAAAAATTTCCACTTTTTTAGGAACGGAAGATACCATTTTATACGCCGCAGCATTTGATGCAAATGGCGGAGTATTTGAACCACTTTTTAATGAGGAAGATGCAATTATTTCTGATGCATTAAATCACGCTTCCATTATTGATGGTGTTCGTTTATGTAAAGCCGTTAGATATCGTTATGCTAACAATGATATGGCAGATCTGGAAGCTCAATTAATAACTTCACAAGCGCAACGCAATAGAATTATTGTTACAGATGGTGTTTTTAGTATGGATGGCACCATTGCACAATTAGATAAAATTGTGGAACTCGCCGAAAAATATAATGCATTGATCATGATCGACGAATGTCATGCAAGTGGATTTATAGGAAAAACCGGAAGAGGCACACATGAATACCGGGGAGTGATGGGAAAAATAGATATCATAACCGGAACACTTGGAAAAGCATTAGGTGGAGCAAGTGGTGGATTTACTTCCGGAAGAAAAGAAATTATTGAAATGTTGCGTCAGCGTTCACGCCCTTATTTATTTTCCAATACTTTAGCCCCTTCCATTACCGGAGCATCTATAGCAGTGCTTGATCTGTTGAGCGAAACAACGGAATTAAGAGATAAATTAGAATCAAACACAAAATATTTTCGCAGTAAAATGACAGAAGCCGGTTTTGATATTAAACCAGGCGAACATCCCATCGTTCCACTTATGTTATACGATGCAGTGTTGAGTCAGACCATGGCTGCAAAATTATTGGAAGAAGGAATTTATGTGATCGGATTTTATTTTCCTGTTGTTCCTAAAGGACAAGCACGTATCAGAATTCAAATTTCTGCTGGTCACGATCAACATCATTTGGACAAAGCAATAAATGCATTTATTAAAGTTGGAAAAGAATTAGGAGTTATAAAATAATTTTTATGAAAAAGAATATTAATATATATATCACGGTAATAATTTGTTTTGTTTTTTTTATTGCCTGCAAACAAAGTCCGGTTGAGGGATTTAATCCTCCCTCCCTCTCTTTTAAAACAACAGCGGGTTATGTTCACAAGGATACAACCATGAGTACTGGAAGTGATGTACTGATTGGTATTATTGCAGAAAGAGGCAATGATGAACCCTTAAAAGATGCCGATGACCTAAGCAATTTTATTATTAAATTGTCTTCAAATGGGGGAACCGAATCTGTAGTTTATGAATATACAATGACCAGCGCCGAAGCAGCATTGTTTGAATACGATTTTACCGGCACAGCCAGTGCAATTGTTGGAGATAGTGTTCGATATAATGTTGTTGTATATAATAAGGATGGGTATATTGCTCAAAAAGATGTAACAATAGTATCGAATTGATAAATTCTTCAATACCAATTCGTTCTGTACCAATTTTACAATAACCTTACAATTTTTATCCCCTATATTGTAAAAATCAGGGCAATACCAGTATTTTTACAGTCAGGCATATGTTAAGGAAATGGTTTTCCATATTCGTATTTTTATTGCTATTGATATCTGGCAGCGGGTTGAGTTATTTATGTTCCACCTATTTTGTTCGTGTTCAGGCAAGAAGATCTGAGGATACAATTTCCTCGGATGTTTCTGTAGGCAATTTTATAACCCTTCATGTAACAGAATTTAATAAACTTCCCAAACGAAGAATATCAAAAACAATTACTGAAATTGTTTATCATGGTGACCACTACGATATTTATGGTTCCAAAATTAATTCGGATAGTACTATTACGTTACACACGATAAAAGATATTGCGGAAAACAATATTCAGCACATTTATCAGGATAGAAATCTCAATTCCAGATCGGGAATCAGATTTGCTCCTTTTTACGTTTTTCATTTTAATGTGGAAAAGGAATTGGAACTTACAGCATCAGATTCCTTCTGTAAAATATTATATCTTACGGATAGTAAGATCCCAACTTCAAATTATATTTTTCCATTCTCTCCGCCGCCGGAAAAATTATCTGCCTGACAACCTTTTTTGCAGATCAATTTTTTAAACAAATTTATCATGAAAGTATTTCCACCTTTTCGTGGCTATATTCTAATACTTTTTTGTTTTGGTATACAATTATTACAGGCACAAATTGACACATTTAAATTAGATGCTGTAGTTGTTACATCCTATAAGGAAGTAAATACTAAACAAACAAGTATACATATAGAACCTATAAGCCTCGAAACGATTATTCGCAGCGGTGCATTTAATTTATCGGATGCAATGGCAAAAATTCCGGGAATTAGTCAGCTCTCTACTGGAGTTGCTATTTCCAAACCAGTAATTCATGGATTATATGGCAATCGTGTATTAGTGCTTTTTTCCGGATTGCGGTTTGATAATCAGCAATGGCAGGATGAACATGGGCTTGGATTAAGTGATATCGGAATATCAAAAGCTGAGATCATTAAAGGTCCTTATTCTGTATTGTATGGAACGGAAGCAGTTGCGGGAGTAATTAATATTATTGAAGAAGAAAAAGCAAAAGCAGGAACCCGACAAAGTGATCTGGGAATTAAATTAAATTCCAATACTTTGGGAGGAACCTTACAATATGGGTATAAAATAAATTTCGGAGAAAAGTGGTTGCGTTTCAGAGCCGGATATGAATCGAATGCAGATTATGCAGATGGAAATAATACACGAATTCTGAACAGCCGTTTTGATGGATATTATTTTAAGGGAAGTTATGGTTTTAGAAAAAAGAATTGGCTCAGTGAAAATAATTACAATTTTTCGCTGAATCGATTCGGATTTATATTTAGTGATATTTCCGATTTTTTTGAATCTCCCGATGCCCGGTGGTCACGAAGTTTTCCGGGACCACATCATATTGTTGTTTTGAATATACTTTCTTCTGAAAATACTTTTATTCTTGAAAGATCGAGTCTCAAACTGAATGCTGGGATTCAATCTAATCAACGCATGGAGGATGAAGGTGGAGGTGCCATTAGTTTAAATATGGCACTTATTACGGGGGAATATACCTTGCGTTGGAACAAACAATTATCTGCAAAAAATGAAGTTGTACTGGCAAATATCACATCCATTGAAAATAATACCAATTACGGAAAACGGCGAATTATTCCGGATGCCTGGATGAGCGAGACAGGAATTTCCGGATTATTGAAACATCATTTTAATAATTCGGTTATGGAAATTGGTGCAGGTTTTGGTGGAAAATATATTAAAACACTACCAACTGCCGGTGTTAATTCGGAAGAAAAAATAATTGATCCTTTCCAAATTTTCAGACCATTCTTTAACGGAACTGCTGGGATCTCTTTAAATCCAAACACAGATCTTAATCTGAAATTTAATGTATCAAGTGGTATGCGCAGTCCGAATTTAGCGGAATTATCATCCAATGGTTTACATGAAGGTGTATTCACTTACGAAATTGGTGATCCAACACTTTCGAGTGAACAAAATTTGAACGGAGATATTTCAGTGAATGCAAATTTTGGTGACTTCCATATTTATGGCAGCGTATTTTATAATTATTTTCACAATTATATTTATCTCGCACCCACTTCCGAAGAATGGTTTGGATTTCCGATCTATAGGTTTAAACAACAGGATGCAACTTTATATGGTGGCGAAACTACCTTAGATATTGCACCTGCGTTGATCAAAAACTGTAAGTTAAGTATCAGTTATTCCGGAATGATCGGGAATACTGTGGATGGAAAATATTTACCATTTATTCCTGCTCAAAAAATTCGCCCGGAGTTGCGATTCGAAAAAAATAAAATTAGGAAAACAGAAAATGATTTTATTTTTATAAACTGCGATATTGTTTGCGGACAAAATAATATTGCACAGGAAGAAACAGTAACACCATCTTACGAATTATTAAATGCAGGATTGGGATGTACTATCAACACCAATAAATTTCCAATAGTATTATCGCTTTCCGGAAATAATTTGCTCAACGAAGTATATTACGATCATTTATCGAGATTTAAACCTTTGGGATTAAATAATATCGGTATGAATATCGCAATTAATTGCAAAATTTTATTTACTAAACAAATTAAAACAAAATTATATGAAAAATAAAAATATTATTATAACTACGCTATTACTTATCGTTACCATTTTTTCTGCATGTAAAAAAGAAGATGAAATGGAACCACCATCCATCAGTTTTAAAACGGGAGGAAGTTATGTTTCCTCGAGTGTTTCTTTACCTGCCGGCTCTGCTTTACTCATTGGAATAGAAGCATCAAAAAGTGAAAGCGAGGGAGAAGATGAAGATGTATTGACGCATTTTAATATTTCCCGTTCTCTGAATGCAGGAACTGATGCTTCTGTATATAATGTAGATCTTACAGCTGCACAGGAAGAAGAATATGACTACGATTTTGCCACACCAGTAAGCACAACAGTTGGCGATACTGAAAAATACACATTCACCATCACCAACCGCGATGGATTAACAGGACAGGTAAGCCTTACGGTTACTGCACAATAAATTATTAGTGTGAATTAATGGTCCCGGTCTAGTAAACTAGCCGGGCCTTTTTTTGTCAAAATTTATATAATTTAAACTTAGTGTTACAATTCCCCTAGGTGTCAGGGATTAGGAAAAAATTAGGAAATTAACACTTTAAAAATTGAATTTCATTCAAAACAATAATCGAATTCAATTTTGCTCAAAAGTGAATATGTTTGAATTTTGTCAAATTTTCAGGATTTTCCATTATTTTTTATACAGAGTTCCTTATACTTAGTTTAATATTTTAACTTTACTTAGATATGAGGTTTTTCTCCTTTTTATACTTTTGTTTAATAATTCTGAAATCCGGAAGCACACAAGTTACCTGGAGTGAAAATATTGCGCCCATACTTTATAATAATTGTGTAACCTGTCATCGTCCTGAAGGTATTGCACCTTTTTCATTGATCACTTATTATGAGGCTTCGATTAAAGCCGGTGAAATTGAAGCGGCAGTATTAACCGGAGAAATGCCTCCCTGGCCAGCAGATCCCAATTACGCTCATTTTGCAGACGAATTAGTTTTAACAGCAGACGAAAAATTTAAAATTTCTCAATGGATTGCAAACGATCTCGCAGAAGGTGATCCGGAACTGGCACCTGATCCACCTGTGTTCAATTTTGGAACCTCTGTTTTAGACGCTGTAGATACAAGTTTTACTATTGGAAATTATACAACACAATATTCTATAGATGAATATCGCCATTTTGTTGTGCGCACTAATTTCACGGAAACAAAATATTTTAATGTGATGGAAATTATTCCCGGCAATTGGAATCTTGTTCATCATGTGGACGTATATCTTGATTCTACCGATATTTCTTATGAGTTAGATCTTGCTGATCCGCTTCCGGGATTTAATGAAGAAACAGGATTTCCGGTATCTAGTAAATACGTTGGCGGTTGGTCGCCGGGTAGCGGACCATTATTTCTTCCTCCGGATTGGGGAATTGAAATTCCTGTTGGAAGCGATATTGTTATACAAATACATTATGCTCCTGATAATTTGGGATCAACTGACAGCACCAGGATTAATTTTAAGTTTGTCGAAAATATAGAGGATGTTCGACATGTTGAAGTAAGTATTCCTCTATATAATCCACTAGGTGAAGCGTTAATTATACCTGCAAACGAAATTACTAATTTCACACAACAATCAATTGCAATGGGAAGCGACAAGTCGTTTATTGCAATAATGCCACATATGCATAAACTCGGAAGGTCTTATAAAATTTGGATAAAAACATTAGATGGAGATTCCCTGCCAATTATAGACATACCGAATTGGGATTTTCACTGGCAATATTTTTATACTTTTCCCACTGTTCAAAAAATTCCGGAGGGTGCAAAATTTTATGCAAATGTATATTTTGATAACACTACCGATAACCCTGATAACCCGAATGACCCGCCGATAACAGTGTATGAGGGGCCTTATACTTCTGATGAAATGCTTATGACATTCATGGCATATACCAACTATGAAGAAGGTGATGAATATATTATAATTGATTCCTCGTTTTTATTTCCAGCTCCGATTATTGAAATAGAAAATGAATCTGTTTTTAAGGTATATCCAAATCCTGCATCTACAAATATTACTATTGAATCTGATATTAATACTCGAATTTCCGGAATTCAAATAATAGATATTTATGGAAAAGAAATAATGCACTGGGAAAATTTAAGCAATGTTAAACAAGAACCTTTTTCCACATCTATTGAAGTTTCTACTTATCCAAAGGGAATATATTTTATTCAATTAAAAACAGCAGAACATAATTTTGTAAAAAAAGTGATCCTTTTCTGATCATCCTATTGAATATATTTTCCTGAATTAATTTTTATGTACTTTTATGCCCATTGTGAGTTTAGAACTAAATGAAAAAGCAATATGCCATTAAGATGCAGGTTTTACTGTTTGATCATATTTACGATCATTTTTGTAAGCACCACCTCTGCGCAAACCATTTCCTGGGCCCAACAAAAACGCGACCTTGAATTTCTTAGCGATGCAATTAAAAACGCTCATCCAACAAACGAGAAAGATAAATTAAACTGTCTGCACTTAATTGACAGTATATCAGCAATAATTCCCGATAGTATTAATATAAAGGAGTTTCATTTTCAGATAAAGGAAATAATAGCCGGATTACATTGTGTACATACAAGTTCGCGAAAATCTCCGGGAGAATTACGATCCGAAAATAAAAATAATTATTTCCCCTTTTCTGTCGCTGCATCAAATGATACATTATATCTGATTCATTATTATAACGATAGTAGTATTACACTTTCTCAACCGCTATCGGTAACATCTATAAATAATATCAGCTCTGAAAGGTTAATTCGATTTATGCGGAGTTACATGACCAGCGATGGAGACTTAGAAACTACAGGCAATAGTTATATTAAAGATTATGGGTATTATTTTATTGCAGAGTACCTCGGTTTCCCGGATAATTTTTCTGTTGCGTTTAAAACAGCAAATGGAATATTACAAACTTTAGAAGTTCCTGCCATACATGAGGCTATAACAAAAAATGATATTGTGACCTCTGAATTAAACATAATAAAAATGGAGGATGCCAGATTTTATAATTTTCTTTCTGATTCACTAATTCAAATACTCGATATTGATGGTTTTGCAGATCATAAATACAAAAAATTCTACTCCGGCATATTTGAATTTATAGCTAAAACAGAAATAAATACTTTAGTGATAGATCTCCGTGATAATTTAGGCGGAAACAGAGATAATGCAACGGAATTATTGGGATATTTTTTACCAAAGGAACAATACTATCAACTCATTAAAGAATCAGGAGCCGCGAAACCTTACGCCGATAAAAAAATATTATTTCTGCAGTTTCTAAAGTTTAATATCGGTTCCTTTTATAGGGCAAAATATAATGATGGTATTGCAACTTTCACCTATCGCATTAAACCGGCAAAAATTCAATTTAAGGGAAATGTATATGTTCTAGTGAATGGCAAATCTGCTTCTGCATCGGGATATGTTGCAGCCTATTTACAATTTTATACTGATGCCATCATTATAGGAGAAGAAACAGCAGGTGGATTTTATGGGAATAATGGAGGTAGCTACACATCGGTGACTTTACCTGAATCACAAATTAAAATTCGTTTTCCCGTCTTTCGGTTTAAACATGATTTTGCACCGGAAAACAGATCTGGTGGCATAATTCCCAGTGTTATAATAGACCATGATCCTATTGATATTTTTAACGGAACAGATGATGAAATGATTTATTTAAAGGGAAGGTCAGGAGGTAAGAGTCATTAGTCAGGAGTCAAGAGTTATTAGTCAGGAGAAAACACATTCGGCTTTAGAGGATCTACTCATTACTCCCGTCCGAACGGGTCATCCGGGCGGGCATAACTCATTACTCATTTTCGTGAATCGTGAGTTTGGATCCTATTAACATTGGAGTTTCGATTTAGTCATTAAACATCTTGTCAAGGGGAGGCTTCTCCCCCCCCCCCCGGGGGGGGGGGGGGGGGCGGCCCCCTCCCCCCTCTCACCAAAATATTTTCCTTCGAATAATAATTTCTGTTATTTAGAAGAATACACTCTTTTCACCCATCGCGGAAGAATAATTACACCTGCTATTAAATAAGGATAATAAGAAATTGCCCTCCACACAACGGAAAATGTTCCTACTAATTGAGGGTCAATAAAGTCGCACATTAATGCACTGTAAGCAATTTCGGCAATTCCTATTCCGCCGGGAGTAATTGGCAATAACATCACCATCCAAATAGGAAATTGTCTCGCAAAAATTACTGAAATATCGTTTGTTGCAGGATTGAAAAATGCCATCACCACACAGGCTGAGATCATAAAAAAGGAAACCCAGCTTACTGTAGTTGCAGCAAAAGCCCTTAACCAAAAATACCTGTCTTTATTTTTTAATTCTTTGGAAGCAAGCACTACATCATCGCCCGTGTGCATTGCATCCTTTTTCCATTTGCGCAATCCGGGTAACGAAAATATTTTTACTATAAATGTTTTTAAAGCATTTGCATTAATAAATAAACCGTAGGCCAATAATAAGATCACCATGAAAAAGAAAAAATATCCAACAAAATAGATCTGTTGCATATTGTGAAAAATACCCATTCCCGGAAGCCCGGCTTCTCCTCTGCACATTGCATCTTTTGCGAACATGGATTTAAATCCCACAATCAATAATAAAAGTAATGGTGCTAATGCGAGAAAGATCTGATCGAGAAAAATGGTAAGCATACTTGTTGCGGCGCTTTTACCCAAACTTAATTTTTCTTTGCGCATGAAATAAATTGCCACAGCTGCACCTCCAACTGTGGATGGTGTTATTGCAGAAGAAAATTCCCAGAGGGAGATCAAACTAAACGATTTTCGCCAATTGAATTTATTATCGGTGATCAATCTCAAACGGTACATATAACCGATATGTCGAATCACCAATAAAATAAACGCCAATAATATCCAGAAAAATGAACGCAGAGTCCATTGCAGGTTTTTTAATGCTTCGTAATTTAACGAATTATAAATAAGATATCCTGAAACAATAAAAGCTATTACAGCAATTATTATTATTCTGCGGTAAGAAAACTGTTTTGTTATCTGTTCCTCTTCACCGGAAAGTTTATGTAACTCTGGTATTTTATCAGGCGGCTTTTTCATGCTCACCGGATAAAGTTATCCAGAAATTATTTAAACCATCTCCCACCAATAAAACCACCTTTTGAGCAGCAATAAGATCAAGAATACTCAAAAACCTGAAAACTGCCTGATATTTATCCTTACAAGAAGTGAAAACATCCGAAAAAGGCACATTTCTCTTGCCTTTACAATAGGTTACTATACCCAAACTTTCTTCCTCAATGGAATAATCGTATTGAAAAACCACGTGATCTTCAGTGCGGGGCTGACTATTAAACCTATCCATCACCTTTTGGAACACTTTGAGCAACACAAAGAGATTAACGGTGCTCAATTCCATTTCATTGGAATGTTTTTTTGCGAGAATTTCGTGTTCCCCTAAAATATTTCCACGCTGCATTTTTAATTGCCGATCTTCTTCCAATTTACCGAAGTCGTTAATTACTTCTTTAAATCGTTTGTAATCCAACAATCTATCAACTAATTCCTTACGCGGATCTATCTCATTTCCAAATTCATCCAATTCTTTGCGAGGCAACAACATTTTTGCTTTAATGCGCATCAAAGTAGCCGCAACCAAAATAAATTCGCTCGCAATTTCTATATTCAATTGTTTCATCGAATGCAGATAATCCAAAAAATCTTTCGTTATCACCGAGATCGGAATATCATGAATATCCAATTCATCTCTCTCAATAAAAAATAATAAAAGATCAAACGGCCCTTCAAATTGCGGGAGTTTTATTTCGAATGTTTGTTGTTCGTTCATTTTTTTTGTTCTTGGTTCTGAGTTCTGAGTTCTGGGTTCTGAGTTCTGGGTTCTGGGTTCTGGGTTCTGAGTTCTGGGTTCTGAGTTCTGGGTTCTGAGTTCTGGGTTTGCAAAAGTTTAGATGGTTTGCAAAAGTTTCAGGGTTACGATACGAATTATGCCTGCCCGGCCACTGACGGGTTTTTTATTTTTTGATTGTTATTTTTTATTGCCTCACCCTCGGGCCCCATCTCTTATCTTCCCCAAAGTTAAAGACGTTTCTTTTACTGTTTTTCAAAGCTTCTGCAAAATAAATTACTTCGCAATTTCTACAACCAAATTCCTCCGAAAATTACTTTACATTAATATTAAACCATTCAGTTGTAAATTAATTTTGCAGCGCCAAATTTAATCCACTGCCCACTGCCCACTGCCCACTGCCCACTGCCCACTGCCCACTGCTCCTTCGTCCTATGTCCCCCTTCCCTTGTCCTATATCAGTCCTGTGTCCTATGTCATATGTCCTATGTCCTAATTAGCTACTTCACTCATAAACTTAATATGCAATAACCTCAACTCTTCAAATTCCAATCCTTCATCACTCAGATCATTAAATGCTTTTTTCAGATCTGCAGTTTTCATGTCGATAAAATAATCGTGCACTGTTTCCTGTATATCTTCTTCAATAAGATCATCGAGATAATAATTGAGACCTAATTTTGTTCCGGAGGAAACGATGGTTTCAATCTCATCTATAAAATCAGGGAAATTTAATCCTATGGTTTTTGCAATATCAGGTAAAGGCATTTTTTTATCTATTAATTGAATGATCTTCACCTTGTGTGCCGATTTATTCACCACCTGTTTCATTACGAATTCAGATGGTTTTTCAATTTCATTTTCCTCTACATAAATACTGATAAGCTCCAAAAATTCCTTTCCGTATTTATCTGCTTTTCCTTTACTTACACCCGAAATTTTTACCATTTCATCCATTGTTTCAGGATACATGGTTGCCATTTCTTCCAACGAATTTTCGGAGAAAATAACGTAAGGTGGTAATCCGGCTTCTTTCGCAAGACGTTCGCGCAAAGAAGTTAAAAGATCCATCAATAAAGGATCCAATACACTTTTTCCTGCAGCATTATCTAAATCGATATCAGTGGTATCTGTTTCGTAATCGTGATTTAAGGATATCATCACCGATTTAGGATGTTTAATAAAATCTCTTCCCTTATCCGTTAATTTAATTAAGCCATATTGTTCAATATCCTTATAAACAAATTCATTTAATAAACACTGACGTAAAATAGAATTCCAGAAATGATCATCCTTTTCTTTTCCAACACCGAAAAGTTCAATCTTATCGTGACGATAATTTTGATTTTCGGTTGTACTTTTTCCTACCAACAGATCAACCAAATATGGAATATGATGATTTTCATTTACGAAGTCAACTATTTTTAATGCATTCTGCACATATTCTTTTCCTTCAATTTTTTCTTTAGGTTTTAAGCAGTTGTCGCAACTTCCACAATTCTCCTGACCATATTCCTCCCCAAAATAAAATAATAAAAATCTTCTTCTGCACACACTTGTTTCGGCGTAAGCAGCAGTTTCGGCGAGTAATTGCGCACCCATTTCGCGTTCGGCTAGGGGTTTATCGCGCATGAATTTTTCTAATTTTTCTATATCCTTATAACTATAGAAAGCGATACATTTTCCTTCCAATCCATCGCGACCTGCGCGACCTGTTTCCTGATAATAATTTTCTATGGATTTCGGAATATCAAAGTGAATTACAAAACGCACATCCGGTTTATCAATTCCCATTCCGAATGCAATTGTTGCAACAATTATCTGGTGATCCTGCATTAAAAATCGGTCCTGAACTTCAGGCCTTGTTTGCGCATCCATTCCCGCATGATATGCACCGGCTTTTATTCCGTTTATCGTGAGAATTTTTGCAATATCTTCTGTGGATTTTCTATTCAGACAATAAACAATTCCCGATTTTTTCGGATTTTCTTTAATAAAACGAACGATCTGTTTTATTGCATATTCCTTGGTTCTTTTCGGACGAATTTCATAATATAAATTCGGACGGTTGAAGGAGGAAATAAATATGTTGGGATCCTGCAGATCGAGATTCTTTTTAATATCACTCTGCACCTTTGGTGTTGCGGTAGCAGTAAGTGCAATAATAGGGATACGATCATTTATCGTTTCTATCATTGTGCGTATCTGGCGGTATTCCGGGCGGAAATCGTGTCCCCATTCTGAAATACAATGGGCTTCATCCACCCCAACAAAAGAAACTTTTATCCCTTTAAAAAATTCGATATTTTCTTCTTTTTTAAGTGTTTCCGGGGCTACGTATAACATTTTAGTGCGTCCTTCGGTAATATCCGCCTTTACTTTTTTAACCATTTGTCGGTTAAGGGAGGAATTTAAAAAGTGGGCAATATCGTTGTTGCTGCTATAGCTGCGCACAAGATCTACCTGATTTTTCATCAGCGCGATGAGTGGAGATACAATGATAGCGGTGCCCTCCAGCATCAGCGCCGGCAATTGATAACAAAGCGACTTCCCACCTCCCGTAGGCATTAATACCAGGGTGTCTTTTCCCGCCAGCAAACTTTCAATGATCTCTTCCTGATTTCCCTTAAACGAGTCAAAACCAAAATACTCTTTAAGTGCTTCCTTAATTGTCATGTTAGATACTTCCATCCTCTCTGTTCAGTTTATGTTTATTTTAAACAAGTTCGTTTTGGGGTATATTTGTCGCTGAAAGTAAACCGTATCCCAAAACACTTACGGTTAACCTTCCGAATTAGAATCGTCTTCTAAATATAAATAATTTTTATAAAACAGTTCTCTTTAGTAGAAATTTATCATCAGCGGCAATGAGTAAAGTTTATGTGGCTATAATGGCCGGAGGCATTGGGAGCAGGTTTTGGCCTGAGAGTAGAATAAAAAAACCAAAACAGTTTTTAGATATTCTAAACACGGGTGAAACGCTGATTCAAACAACCTATAACCGTTTTTTAAAAATAGCTGACAAAGATAATATTTTCATCGTAACAAATGAACAATATGTATCAATTATTAATGAGCAGCTTCCGGGGGTTGATAAATCGCGCATTTTAGCGGAGCCGATGCGGAAAAATACTGCTCCTTGCATTGCTTATGCATGCCATAAAATTGCCAGTATTGAACCAGACGCAAATATTATAATTGCTCCCAGCGATCATTTAATGTTAAATGAGGAAAAATTTCTTTATGTTTTACTGGAAGCACTTGAATACACCGAAAATATGGATGTATTGGTTACACTGGGCATAAAACCGAGTCGCCCCGACACCGGATATGGTTACATTCAATTTGATGAGACCGTTGTGCACAGAGATATTCATAAGGTAAAGACCTTCACCGAAAAACCAGACATGGAATTAGCCCGCACTTTTATAAAAAGCGGCGATTTTCTTTGGAATTCAGGCATTTTTATTTGGAATGCAAAAGCCATTATGGCGGCATTCAATAAATACCAACAAGATATTCATCAGGCGTTCTGGGCTGCCAGAAAGGCTTTTGGAAAAAAAGATGAAACTCGTTTGATGGAAAAGGCTTATAGTATTTGTCCGAATATTTCCATCGACTATGCAATAATGGAGCAGGCAGATAATGTTTTTGTGATTCCCGCAGCTTTCGGATGGAGCGACCTTGGAACCTGGGCAAGCTTATGGGAAAATTATGAAAAAGACTACTACGGAAATGCCGTAAAAGGTAAAAATGTAATGATCTACGATTCCACAAACTGCATGGTTATGGTGCCCGATAAAAAATTAGTAATTCTACAAGGCCTCGAAGACTACATCGTTATTGACACCGGCGACGCCCTCCTCATCTGCAAAAAAGACAAGGAACAGGAGATAAAGGAGATGACTGCGGATATTAAGAGGAAGGAGTTGGATGAATACCTTTGATTTGTTCTGGGTTCTGAGTTCTGGGTTCTGGGTTCGGGGTTCGGGGTTCTGAGTTCTGGGTTCAGGGTTCTGAGTTCTGAGTTCTGGGTTCGGGGTTCGGGGTTGGTTTACTCACTACTCACCACTCACCATTCCCCCAGAGAATGTTTCCTTTTTGTTAATTGAAAATTTAATTCGGAGTGAAACCGCCCAATGGTACAAACTGTGACTGAGACTGCGACTCCCCACTCCCCCCTCACCAAATGTTGATAATCCTGCATATATTTTGCCATTTTGTGACATGCCAATGAGGAGGATAAAAAGGAAGTAGATCAAAATTTTACAGCGAAATAAGCAACTTGCAATAAATCGATTTTTGATGATTTACTGATAAAATCTATGTATAAACTTAAAAAATGCGATCGAATTACAATATTTGGAGCCAAACCATGCAATTTCTATGAAGAGTGAAATTTACTTTTCTATTCTACCCTGACTTTTGACCTTGATTAAATTTTTTCATTTTTGTGACATTTTCATGCTTTTATTTAACAAACAGAGGTATAAACTTTAGACTTGAGTTTATATTTTCGCCATTCAAAATCTAAAAAGTAAAGAATGAAAAAAACGCTCACGCTCCTCTTGTGCGTAGTATCTATTGCTGCGAGTGCCCAGGAATTCCGTTATGGATTTTATCTTTCTCCCACAAAAAATACCTTTGTTCCGGAAGGTGACCTTTACACTCCATATGGAGAAAATGGAGGATTTCAATATGGAATATTATTGGAACAAACATTTGGTAAGGGAGAACATATTGGGTTAGGTGCCGGAATAACCATGGATTATTTCCAAAGCGGATTAGAATCGCTTGAAGCAGGTCAAAACAAGGATACAAAGAATTGGGATGTTCGTCCGCGATATATTGAAATTCCGGTTGCTGTCAAATTAAGAACAGGTCAACTTGGAAAACTCACTCCTTATTTACAGGGAGGAATAACATATGCTTCTGCAATTCGTGCGAGAGGCGATTATACTTTAAATGGACAGGTATGATTCTGATCTCGATTATATTAATAAAGAAAATCAGAACGGACTTATTTATTTACCTAAAAATTTGAGTATTGATCTTGGTATAGGAACAGAATTCGAAATAAAAGATGGTGCTTCTGTTTTTCTTGCATTTTATTTTAAAAATGGTATCATGAATGTGTGGGAAGATAATACCGATAAAGATGATATTTTCACTCGCCAGTTTGGCGTATCCATTGGTGGATTATTTTAATTTTTATACTTAATAATACATTGATCAGAAATAATAATATTTAAAAAATAATGGAAGATTAAATTAATATTTAATTGTATTAATTATCTCCTCTAAAAATAATTTACAATGAAAAAAATATTTGTCGTTTTATTTACTTTTATATCGCTTGTAGTAAATGCACAACAATTCAGATATGGTGGATTTATTGCACCACAAATAAGTTTCTGGAGCGTGGAAGGTGATCTTTATGCGAACAATGGGAATGGATTTGGTTATCAAATAGGAGTAATGGCCGATCAAACAATTGGAAGTAAAGAAAGATTTGCCATCTCCACAGGACTAACATGGAATGCAGCACCGGGAGGTTTTGTTTCCGCTTCATTACAAAATAACACGGGTAAAGAATGGCATTGGAAAGTAAATACTTTGGATATCCCAATTTCTATACGTTTGCGTTCTGATCAATTAAAGAAAACGGTATTATATGCGCAGTATGGTGTAAATATCGGTATTACCATGAGCACATCCATAAAAAATGAAAAGGGCAACGATGGTTCACAGGGATTCGAATACGAAAAAATAAACCCAAGTCTCGCAATGGGATTCGGTATCGAAAATCAAATCAATGATAAAATGACCTTATTAATTGGAACCTACTTTATTAATGGTGTTAAAAATATGATAATTGATGATGCCAATGATGATAATATGTTTCCACAGCAGGTGGGGTTAAAATGTGGGATACTCTTTTAAGGTTTTTTGTTTACCCTATTATCTTTACCGCTGATTTTAAGGTGATTTAGTTGATTGCCATGATTTTGATTGAGGGTGGATTGGGATGTATTCTCCTATTGATAATATGAATATGAATGATGCTTTTTTTAAAATTCATTACATGAATTTTTTGGGGTGATTTGGATGGGGAGGTATTCTCCGAATTATGATATGAAGATGATTGATGCTTTTTTTAAAATTCATTACATGAATTTTTTGGGGTGATTTGGATGGGGAGGTATTCTCCGAATTATGATATGAAGATGATTGATGCCTTTTTTTAAAATTCATTACATGAATTTTTTGGGTGATTTGGATGGGGAGGTATTCTCCGAATTATGATATGAAGATGATTGATGCTTTTTTTAAAATTCATTACATGAATTTTTTGGGGTGATTTGGATAGGGAGGTATTCTCCGAATTATGATATGAAGATGATTGATGTTTATTTAAAATTCATTACATGAATTTTTTGGGGTGAAATTATTGAGGGGGAATGATATTGTTGAATTTTGAATTTATGAGGCGTTTGAATTGAAGGCTTTTTGCTCCAAAATTGATGAGGAGGCCTACTTCGAGGTTATAGACCTCCAGGTAATTAATTGCTTGACTAAGATCGCCTTCGTCCATTTTACTTACGGCTTTTGTTTCTACGGAGACTACTTTTTCTACTAAAAAATCAGCTCTTCTTGTTCCTACTTTATGAAATTTATAATATACTTGCATTTCCTGTTCCCGACTGAAATTCAATCCTTGTAATTCCATTTCAATTGCGAGTGCCCGCTGATAGATCCTTTCCTGAAATCCATTTCCCAATATCTTGTGTACTTCCATTGCACAGCCAATAATTTTTGCTGTGATGTCAGAGTATTTGTACTTTTCGTTTATCATAATTTTTCAAAAATAATGATATGTACAAGCTATATTTAATTATGGAAAAGATAGTCGGCTCAAAAAAATTAAATCGGATATACTTATATTATAAAAGAAGTCTGGATAGAAATAGTTTCATATTTCTTTTGTGTTATTTTTTACAATTTCTAAAATAAATTACTCGACCACCAAAATAAAATCCTGATCCGGGGTATTACCACTCACTTCCCAATCAGCATTATTTACACCTTCATATACCAGTGAATCTCCGTTTGCAGTTAAAGCAAATACTTTGAAATCGGTAAAAAAATTGCTCGGCATCACATGCCCGCCTGTTCCTTCTGTAACCGAATAAACATGATTTACCAAACCCGCTTCTACCAGACTATCTAAAAAATTTATTGGTTCATTGTTAAAGCTAGCAGTGAGCTTCAGATCGGTTGTGGTTTTATTATCAATAAAATAAACGCCTTTAGCCATTGGTTCATTGGTGCAGGAAATAAATGCAAGAAGCGGAATTAATAATATTTTCATATAAAATAATTGAAGTTTTATTTTTCCATCATTTCTTTAAAAATAAGATAGGTATTAAAACAAATTTCACTTTTTTGATTAGTGGTTATATGGGTAACATGAATTTTATCCGCCATTAATCCCGCACAGGTGGTTATGTCAACAGCACCGGTTTTTTTATAGTCCAAATACTTTAGTAAAGTATATTCTTCCTTTAACCACAGGGTAACATAGGGTTTATCGCAACTTCCATCACCCGTATATAACATTGCGTTTAAAATACTGTGCAGTTTTTTCAGATTTTCTTCTGCACGTTCTTCGTCATCAAGATTTCTGTGTGCATAAATTAATTCTTTGTATAATGCTGGTAATAAAGGATTGGTTTCCAACAATTTGTTTGCTTCGGTAATTGCCTCCGTAAATTTTTTTTCATCATTCAATTTAAAAACAACATCCGCTTCCGCCGTATATGGATTGTATTCAGGCTTTTGGGTAAATCCAATTAATAACATGTACACTTGTGCATCTGAAAGCTCCGTGCCTTTAATAAATTTTTCAATTAATTTATCATAATTATATTCGGATTTTTTATCTGTGGTTTGAGCTATTAAATTGTCGAAGTCGATAACCTTTGCATAATCCGGAGCTTTTGGGTGTAATGGATTTGGCGCCTTTCCATAATCACTTAATTGCGTAATTTTCTGATTTGCAGAGAGATAGTTCTCGGTGGATTTTGCGCCATCCAGCAGATCATTATCTTCAGGAAATATTTTTAAAGCTCTGGCATACAAAATTTTTGCAGCAGAATAATATTTCATTGTTTGAAGATATTTTCCATAATCAACAAAATAGATCACTTTTGAAGAATCGAATGAAAGTGCCTTTTCAAAATATTTCCATGCGTCTTTTTGTGCATTAAAGGTAAAACTTGCGGTTACGTTTCCATGCTTCCAATACACTTCGGCACTATCGGGGTTTGTTTTGCGTTCGTTTTCAAATCGCAATTCCTCATCATCAAATAATTTGCTGTTTTTAGCATAATTGTCCACCTGCGCAATTGCCAATTGACTTGTTATTATTAATGAAATGAATAATACATTTTGGAAGAGTTTTTTCATTGGACTGTGGTAATTTTTATCAGGTGTAATTTATAAAGATACAAAACCAAAGATAAATCGATTTTTTATTAGAAAATAGGGTTTAAGATCGAATTAAAATTAATGTTATTCCAGGTTTAAAGTAGATTCAAAATAACCAAATCGGTTTGATGTTTCCCAATCTTCATTTCTCACTCCTTGATAGATAAGTGAATCACCACCTGCTGTATTTGCATGTACAGTAAATTCCGTAAAGAAATTACTAGGGTCAACATGTCCTCCGGATCCTTCTACTCCAGTATAAATCTTTTTAAATCTATTAAATTCTACAATACTATCCAATAAAACAATTTGTGTTTGGTTATAATAAGCTTTAATTTTCAAATCAAAGTTGGTATGGTTTCCAATATAATATAGCCCTGTGGTAGCAGGCTGTTTATTGCAAGCAAATTGGGTAATAATTATTGTTGTTAGGAGGATATATTTCATTGAGAAAAGTATAAAATAAATAAACCCAAATTTCTACTTTACAAAGTTAATAAATGGGTTTCTGGTTTTTGTGATACTAAACTTCAAAACACCTCGGTTCAAATAATTTCTAATGTTTGGGGAAATGAATTTATTTTACCCGGTAGATTCACTTTAGGCCACGGTTCTTGATTCGATATGAGACGATAAAAAATTAAAGTAAGCATGTTAATTCGACTTCGCCCATCAGTGGCAGGTGAAAAACACCTGGCCACGGCGTACTTGGGAGGGTGTTTGTTGTTTCACTTTCGGTAAAACGAAAGTTTTATTCGAAGCTTCAATGTTACAAACTGCCCACTGCAAACTGTTGACTGCTCTTATTCCGGTTTTATTTTAACAATTTTATTGTCGCGCATTACAACCAGTTCTGTTTTTTTGTATTTTTTAAATTCAAGCAGTCTTTCGTATGTTAACTCGAGGCCTTTTGAAATTTTATCGTAGAGTTCCATTTGTTCTTTAACTGTGGTCATAATTTTGTTTTAATTCATTAAATTTAAATTTGTCAATAATAGTTAGTTGTCCGTCAATAGTTTTTCTAGCTAAAATTTCATGTTTACCATTTGAATTATCAAATATAAAAGCACCATCAACAATTGGCAAATAAATATCAAATAAATTTTTTATGCCATTTTTATAACGTCTCTCTATTATTTCAGGTTCAATGTTATGTCCTCCTTCTGAAACCCGGATTTTTACGCGTTCTTTTGCCAATTCTACATTCTGTAACCAAAAAAAAATTAAGGTTACCGTATACCCTTTTTGTTTTGCCTGATTGATTTTATTATTGTAGCTTCTGGTGGAAAGTGTTGTTTCAAATGCGAAACTAACATTTTCTGAAAGTAGTTCATTTATTCTTGTCAGCATTATCCGACCGGCTTCAAATGATACTTTTTCTGGCTGGAATGGCGATAAACCTCGGGCAATCTCATCCGCATTAACAAACTCATTACATTTAATAATTTCAGGTAAAATCGTAAAGGAGGCAGTAGTTTTACCGGCTCCGTTACAACCTGCAATTATGAAGAGGTTTTTGTCGCTCATTGGGGTAAAGTTACGAAATTGTATTGTGGGTTTAAGGCCAAAGATTTCGGTCCTAAAATTGTCTTAGTATCAGAAAGTTTTAATATCAGTAAATTAACTAATTTTATGGTCAGGAATAAATTTATTATGGGAAAATTTATTTATGAGGTCATTTTTATTACTGTTTTACTTACTTTTCCAATTAATGTTTTTTGTCAATCTCCAAACATTCTTTGGCAAAATTCGATTGGGGGCTTAACCGAAGACAATTTAAGTTTATTTTTAGAAACAGAGGACAGTGGTTATGTTTTAGCAGGATCTTCCACTTCAATGATTTCAGGTGATAAAACAGTTGCTAATAATTTATATAATGATTATTGGATTGTCAGGGTTGATAGTTTATCGATCATTGAATGGCAAAATGCGATCGGAGGAAACGGTAATGATATTTTAATGTCAATTATAGCAACTAGTGATGGAGGTTACTTTCTTGGCGGCTACTCTGACTCCGGAATTAGCGGGGATAAAACGGAGGTGAATTTGGGAGATGATGATTTTTGGGTATTAAAACTGGACTCTGTAGGCCAAATTGAATGGCAAAATACCATAGGAGGAAATAGCATTGATGAATTATATACTGCGAAACAAACCTCAGATGGCGGATATATTCTTGGGGGTGAATCCATTTCAGACAGTTCATATGATAAGTCTGAAAACAATAAAGGATATTCTGATTGTTGGGTAGTGAAATTAGATTCCATAGGAAATATTATGTGGGAAAATTCTTATGGCGGAGGTGGAACAGAACATTTATTTTCATTGGACCTCACAAATGATGGTGGGTTTATACTTGGTGCCTCATCACATTCTGGAATTACAGAAGACAAAAGCGAGATAGCTGTCGGGGCCGATGATTATTGGATCATTAAATTGGATGCATTTGGAAATATAATTTGGGACAATACGATTGGTGGAAATTCCTGGGATTTTGTAAAATCAATAGTTACAACAGAGGATAACAATTATATTGTTTTAGGGTATTCCAAGTCAGGAATTTTTGGCGATAAAACAGAAGCCAGTGTTGAAGATGATTATTGGCTACTCAAATTGGACTCAACCGGAAATATTTTATGGCAGCAAACAATTGGAGGAAGTGCGAGTGATATAGGGTGTTCAATTTCATTTAAAGATAATGGAAATTTTTAATTGGTGGTTATTCATTTTCAGGTATTTCAGGAGATAAAACAGATTCATTAAGAGGTGACACTGACTTTTGGATACTTGAATTAGATACACTTGGAAATATATTATGGGATAAAACTTTAGGTGGTGATGGAAAAGATTTAATTGGAAATTTTATTGAAACCAACGATGGAGGATATATGGTAGGTGGAGCAGGGTATTGCAATCTAACAGGAGATATAACAGACCCGGGAAATGGATCTACTGATTATTGGTTAATAAAATTATGTGGCGATATTACAAATATTATTGACTCTTTGTGTGAAAACACTTCCTATATTCTTCCTGATGGCAGCATTACATATGAACCCGGTGAATATACAGTAATATTGACAAATATTATGGGTTGTGATAGTGTAATTAACATAACTTTAAATACCCATCAGGTAGATCCCTCCATCTATATAGACGATGAAACGTTATTTGCATCAGACACTGGAGCACTAGAATATCACTGGATGGATTGTTCAAACAAAGAATTAATTGAAGGGGCTGATACCTATTTTTACAGCCCAACTTTTTCAGGCAGTTATGCATTAATAATTACCGATGCATATAACTGTGTAGACACCTCTGATTGTTATTCAATAATTGTGGATGATATTACCACTGGAAAATTGCCAAACAAATTGATAATTTATCCAAACCCTGCTAGTAATTATTTAATTATTGAAATAAATGATGAATTAATTAATGCAAAGGTTGAAATAATGAATATTGAAGGAAAATTGATATCTACCTCAAGCTTGTCGAGTATTAAAACTAAAATTCAGATTTCTGACTTTTCAAAGGGAATATATTATTTAAGAATTATAAAGAGTGATAGAATAAACACAGGTATTGTAATATTAAATTAGATATGGGCAACTGCAGATTTATTACTGCATGATAACTCGACTTCGCCCCTCAGTGGCAGGTGAAAACACCTGGCCACGGCGCGGGAGGAGCGATGGTCGTTTCGCTTTTGGTATACCGAAACTTTAATTCGAAGCAGAATTCTCCAATGCTACAAACTGCTCACAGCCCACTGTTAACTGTTGACTAGTTCAATCCGAAGCAGAATTCTCCAATGCTACAACCTGCCCACTGCCCACTGTTAACTATTGACTAGTTCAATCCTAGCAAAAATCTCCAATGTTACAACCTGCCAACTGCCACTGCCTACTGCCACTCCCCCTACTCCGTCTCCAACCCCTTCAAAATCTTTTCCAACTCTCCATGCAACGACTTCAACTTCGGATTGTCGTAAAGGGCAAATAAAACACGAAACTTCATGAGAATATTCATTTTTTGGGTTTCTTCGCCGGAGGAAATGAATACTTGTTGGATGGAAGATATCACACTGTCGGTGGTGACTTTGGTGTTGCCGTTGGGGAATTTGTGGCCCTGACGTTGCAGGATGAATTTACACAACCAATACCTCGGCTCGTCCATAAGATCCCAGAAGGTTAACATATTGTCGAATACCTTGATATTATTATACGACCATTCCAATTCGGAAATATCGGGTAACTCCACAGCATTTTTTGGTAATAATTCGTTTAACATAAATGCATTGCTGATGGAATACATGGTATTGTCGACAGAGGATGATTTACCTAATTTAAATCCTTCCACATAATTAATAACTGCTTTTTGAATTAATTCGGTGCGTGCTTTGCCTGTGTGTAATGATGCTAAAGTTTTATAGGCAGATCCTAATACATTATAAAGTGCATGTGAAGTAATAATTTTATTAAGACTTTCTACTTTACTAATTACTTTTTTAATCTCTTTTATTGCATCAGGTGATTTTAGAAAATAATTAATTTTTAATCTCGAATATTCCACATAAGAACCTAAATTAAAATCGTTGCTGTTTTTTTCAAAATATCCGGAAAAGTATTCGAGACTGGTTTTTTCTTCTCCGATTCGGTTGTAGAAAATTGCAACCAATTCAGTGAGTTGATTTAGGGAGATGTTGGAGGATTTTGCTCCATTGAGTATAAAATCAAACTCTTGTATGTAACCTTGTTTCTGAGCTTCGGAATAATTGGCACCTATTTTATTAATTAAATTCTCCAGATCCAATTTAACTTGTTCTATTACATAATATTTTTTATCATCAACCTTTTTTTCCGAACTTAATTTTTTCAGCGTATAAAATTGATCGCCATAACATTGATAGGCTCCCCAGGTGTTGCTGTAAGGATATTTTTCGTAACAATTGCGTCTTGCATTTCTTATGGCATCACCGAAATTATATCCTGATAACATTCCGTTATAAAAATCGGTGGTGAATTCCATTGCGGCCACATCGTTTATTGCCCAACCGGCAGCGACAACCACTTTTACACCCATTTCAATTAATTGAGTGCCCAAATTTGCAGCGAGTTTATATCTGGATCGCGAAGCAGCTTCTGCAACATCACTAGTATTTCCCAGGTGACAACAATTTATAAATACGAGTTCGGGAATACTGCTTAATTGCTCTATTTCTTTTGTGGTGAGAAATACTTTATTTCCAATTACCATTCCCGACAGATCGGGATTTTCTTCATTAAATAATCCATGTGCCGCCAGATGTATAATTTTATAATCGGAACGGAACATTTTTTTAATGATGGTGCTTGAGCTATCATTTAAACTAGAAGTAGTTTCATATCCGATCTTAGATAATAAATTATTTACCATTTCCGCTTCTGCCGCTGCACCTGTTAAGGATGGTAAATAATTTCCGGTATCAGGATTACCAATTACCAATGCTCGATTTGCCAAGGTATAATTTACACCCGGACGAAACTCATCCGTAGATAACTGACGAATCATTCCAACCTGTGTTGAAAGTGGTGATGATTGCACGGAAATATCCTGCAACATCTCCCATGGATAGCCGGCAGTGGTTTTATCCAGTATCAATAATAAATTTTGCTGATTGCGCACAGCCATTTTAAAATCATTCGGAATTAATAATTCGAAAATGGATTTAGCTAATTCCGTGTCCCAATTTTGTTTGGTGGAAATTTCTTTAATTAATGTTTCAATAATTTCTTTACTGCAGAATAATCTTCTCACTTCCTCACGTGCAGTTCCCATAGATGAACTGAAGGTAAATACACTCGTGCGTGAACCATTTTCATTGTATACATAATCACTTTGAATGGTAATACGCTGCCACCAATCAACATTATTTTCAAAATTCAATCGTTTTCTGCTGCCGATCAGTTTTTGCAATTTAGGTTCAAAAATGAATTTTGATCTCGTAGTATTTTTTAACAGATCAAGACATATTAATGCTTGTAATGCCCTGTCCTCATATATTTCAATAAATTCAATTTTATCAATTGTCGGCCAAACTTTATCTCCATTTATGCGAATAGTTTCATTTGCTTTCTGCACTCCGGAAATAATTGCCTTAATTGCTGTCTCCACACTCAAGCCAGCATAACCACAACCTAAAAGCAATGAACTAATTCCGAGTGTATTAGAAGTTCCTACATCTTTTTTATTAAATGAACATAAATATTCTATCACACCTTGTTTAACGGTTTCTTCTAATTGATATCCTGAAAGTTTTTCGGTTTTGCCCATACCAACTATCAGTGCACCTAAAGGTTTGCTATTGGGATTATTAAAATATTTACTCTCGCCGATATTTCCGGGATAATTTCCGGTGGCCAATCTTTTACTTAATAAACTATTAAAATATTGATCCACCACTTTTTCCGCACTCATAATTCCGTCGCTGCGCAAATGGCCAACAAGAATAGGATAGGTTGCATATCGCAGATCACCACATTTCATTTCTATGGTAATTGGAGGATAAATATCTTCATTCTCCATTTCGGATTTTGTGGCACCTATCATTACATTTTCCAGATTCTCCAGTGTAATTTCTTCCACTAATTCTTCCGGCATATCAAATACCGGTTTTTCTCCGCGGGAAATTGGCGGATGTTTACTCAGGAGATTTGTTTTTCCCTGTTTTAATATCTCTCTTAAACCATCAAAAATATCCGGTTCGTTTGCAAGATCTCCGTGACCGACATTGGTGTAATAAACACGATCATTTTCTTTTATTTCTTTGGGTATTCCGGTATCCCAGGTCACAGATCCATCACCATATGGAGTTCCTGTAAATATTAATTTATCCTCGTTTCCAGAGTGAACATTATAATAAAATCCGTTTACGGTCTTGTCACTTTTACCTGCGACATAAATAAAATTTTTATCATTATAAATATCATTATTAAATGCCTTTACCTTTTTGTGAAAAGCGGTAAATTTTTTCAAGGTACCATCATCCGGTATCGGCCAGTTAACGGAAATAAAATGTTCTTTCATTTTCTTCCATGTGGCATTATCCGTAAAATCATGTACGGAAGTATCAATAGGGAGCAGACTTAAAATACCATCGTATTTACTGAATACTTTTAATAATTCTTCTTTCGTGTGAAAACGATCCAGATTCGCGAGTTGTTTTAATCGTCCGCCTTTTCCAACAAGTATTTCCGGAATTAAATAGGAACCACCCAACGGAGAACCTAAAAATAAAACTTTATAGTCAGCAAATGTTATTATTTGTTTCCAGGTGGAATCTTTATAATTATCAATAAATTCGCGCAACACCAATCCGCCCATACTGTGTGCAACAAGTTTAATTGTTTTACCGGGTGCTTTTGTTAAGATCTTTGTGATATAGGTATTTAATTTATCGGCTTCTCCCTTCATATTTAATCGCCAATCGTAGGGAAATACGGCAACATCATATTCATTATCAAATTCCTTTTTAAATTTTGTATAAAATCTACCGATAAGAGAAGTTGCCTTCACATTGGATGCTTCCACGGGAAGATCCATCATTTTTCCGAGCGCAATTTTTAGCAGATCCAAATAAATTTCATCATTATTTTTTGAAATATTAGAACCTAAAATTCCCGGAATAAATACAATTACCGGTTTTTTTCCACTTACTTCCTCCGGTCTTAAATTACCAAAAATAACTCCGCGTTCCGCATTTTTCGGCAAGGTTCTGTCGAAGGATTCGAAGCCCGGAGCGATGGTATTAAGAGGAGCATTTATCGCATTTTTTGTCGCCTCCTGCGTTTCCTGATTTGCGAAATAGGAAAAATGATTTACCTCTGAACCTTCATGATAATAATATCCGATATTTTGTTTGCGGAATAATCCCCGCGACATACTTTTTGTATCAACTATCCAATCATTTTTTCCGAGATAAAATAATTTTGTGATGATGGTAATAATTGCTTTCGGTTTAAAAGCAATTTTATTATTTCCTGCAATCACATGCAAACTTCCATTTATTTCCTCCTGCGGATGATTGAGCGCTTCAATAAATTGCGAGTTGGGATTCATCGCGTATAATCCGGGCAAAATATCCGGACGCGCCTTACAGGCCAATACATCAGCCAATAATTTTTTAAATGCCGTAAGAATTGGAGAAGTAGTGCCGCCAAATGCCATATTAATTCCGTTGATCAGCACATTCAGGTAAGTATCCAAACGCGTGCTGCACAAGGTTGTTCCGGCAGCCGGACAAGCAATACGAATATATTTTTCGATGGTAATTTGTCTTGCGCTGATCTCCGTTTCAAATTTCTGAATTGTTTTTTCCCCGAAATCCGAAATCATGAGTTCGCGATGTTCCGGCAGAAATCCTGGTTTCTGGATGTCACAATACTTTGCAATAATTTCTCCCACTAATCCCCCGCGACTGGTAGAAATAATATGCAAACTCACATTTTTCGGCAACCATTTAATTACTTCAATCGCGTTTTCAAAAGGTGATTTTGTTAAAGTTTGATGCTCCAGTGCTAAAATTCTATCACCATAAATATTTTTTAAATTCTCCCACAAACCAAACTGTTTAAATTCCACCATTTTGTGAAAGGAATTATTTAACGACGCCGTAGTTCCGTGAATCAATAATAAATAAGGCAAAGCACTTTCCTTCAGCTGACTAGTAACCTTACTCGTCCTAAATTCCCCCATCCACAAAAAACAAGCCCGGTGCAGGCTGAATTTTATTATCCAAAATCTCCGCCGATTTTTTCACAACCGGCCCCGTAATATTCCCTTTAGGTTTAAAAATTTTAAATACTTTGAGCACAACATTTTTTAATCCGCCACGATCATCACTCCCAAACGAAATCGAGGTCGGAATCTCCATAATTCCATCATCAAAACCCCTGGAGGCAGGCATTCTGTCATGCTGTAAAATGATTGGCAACTCGCCTACGGTGCCCATCCAAAAGGTGTCATCTTCGAATTGGATTTCTGCGATTTCGTCGTCGTCTCCTTCCGCAACAATAACATTACCTCCGTCGCGCATTTCCGTTAAAAGCACAGCATGCTGTACATCGTAACCATCAATTTCCTCTTCAATGGAGGAGTTAGTAATATTAAATCCTGAGAGTTTAAATTGTCGTGTCATTTAGTTTTATTTTATAGTTAGTTTGATAAAAAATACAGGTAAATGGTTGTATGTATGAAAAGTAAATTTACTTTTCCTGCTAGGAATTTCCAAATAAAAATATTAATATTATTTTATTATAAATGCAATGATGTCACAAATGCTAAGAATTGCAGAAAATTATGTTTTTTATAAATATTTTGGATTTAATTTATATTTTAAGTGGGGGATTACTTAAAAATAGGGAATGGGATTATGGATTTGGTAATATGAAGGGTAATTGCCTCAATTAATATCCCTTCAGGGTGGAAAATATTTATTTTATAAATTTATTGCAGCTAAGATTTCCTCAACATGCGCATCACTGCTACCTCTAAAAGGCCGAGTTGTTACAATAATCATTGTATTATTAAGCTGCTCTATTGTTCTTACTCTGTTATCATACCTATGTAAAATATCTGTTTTTAATCCCGTTCTAAATGGTTCCCACCAATATTCATTTGTTAAAACGATACAGTATTTTGGATTTAATTCTTCAATTTCTTTTCTGACTAATTCGATAGCAAATTCTAGTTGAAGACTTTTAATATAGGAATCTGGATTACCTCTTAAAGGTGCAATTTTATATAAGTTCGACCAAACCATTTTCCTGGCCCATTCAAATGAATCAGGTCCAAATGCATAACATGCAGAAATCAATTTATAAGTAACATTCCAAAAAAATGAGCGGAAAGTTAAATAGTCCATTTTTTCATAAAATTTCTGTGCATCGAGTGTATCAGCATATTTATGATAAGTAGATGCTGACCAATGAACATTTACCCAATCCAAAGGGCAATGGCTTTTCGGCTCATAAAATTCATTTGAAAAGGCAATACTTTCTTTAACACGATCTTTAATATCCTCTGCCTTCTCATTTAATTTAAACGACGCGCCCCAACCATTTAGAGCTTGGCCATAAATAATGAAATCACATTTATCTCCTGGTTTCACTCCGAATGATGGATAGAAATTTACGTATCCTGTTTCGGATTTTTCAGGAGATTTTTGAATGAAGTTGATTATTTGGTTTGTGAATAGTTGGTCGTATTTTGGGGAGAGTTTGTTGTAAATAGGCGCATTCATAAGATGTAATTAAATTAATTTGAAGCTTGCCAAGCGCTTTCAATCATCCAAAAATACTTAAGTTCTTGTTTTTGCTGAATTATTCTTAGTGCATCAATTACCTCGAAGTAATCCTTTTCAGTAAGGTTAGTCCAGGCTGTATCAGCAACATTGAGTTTTGTAAGTTTCTTATTTTTTTTAAACAACGCTGCTAACAAGATCCTATCAACCGGAGGATGTGCAAATTCAGAAAGACTTGAAGTAGGGTTTCCTAAAATGTGATAAGTCTTGATGTAGATGGCAATTATTTTAGCTGCGCGGCCATATTGTTCTCTTTTATCTTCTGGTTTAAGAGTGAGTGATTTGAGAATTTTGTGCGCCATTTCAGAGTGCCATTTATCAAAATCATTAACTGACAAATTTTTATGTTCCAACCTTTGCACTTTGGTATGTAGTTGTGCTGTTTCAATTGCCAAGGCAATTGTATTTGTATTAGTAAAATTGCGTTGCACAGCTCTCGCAGCGGTCCAGACCGCAAAGTTGTGCTTGTGGGTTTCGATGGTGTAGAGGGATTGCATAAAATAATGTAATAGAAATTGTATTATTTACAAATTTAGTTAATACTTAACTAGGAAAGCAAAATCGTAAAAGGAACAGTGTGAGATTACATAAAATTCATTAGATTTGTGTTAAACAACACAACCAACAGTTATAACCTGAAACCATTTTGAAATAATATATGTAAAAGCACTTCAGTAAACCTTTCCTAGCAGGTCCTGATTGTAAATTTGATGGTTTTAAAATTAAACATCTACCTACAATGAAAACAATACACTTATTTTTCTTCGCTTTTATTTTATTCATTTCATGTAAATCTGAAACATCCTATTTAAATGCCTCTAGTGCATTAAGAACACAAACCGAGGAGAAAGTGCTTATTTGTGTAAGCAAAACAGCATATGCCTATCATAAGGAAAGCTGTTCGGGTTTTGAAAAATGCACTCATGAAACCAAAGAAATAACAATATCAGAAGCAAAGAAAATGGACAGAACGCCTTGCAAAATATGTTACAAGTAATATAGCAAATATCCCTATAAATTATTATTGTTTAATAGTGTTCATATTGGAAATCATTTCAATCCAATAGGAAGAAAATTAATTTAAAGAAAATTCAAAATAAACCGGTACATGATCCGAAATTAATCTTGCCTCTTCAAATGTTTTTAGATTTTTATAAAATAAAATTACACCGGATTTTATAAATTTAACTTTGGTAGCCTTATAAAATATATTGTCGTACTCAGAAGCTAAACAATCGTCTTCTATGCATGTAATTTTTAAAGATGTTTTTTGGCCTATTAATACCGGTTTGTATCCTTGCGATTTCAAGGGGTTAAAGACAGTATGCGATTGTGGCAAATTAAAATCTCCACAAAAAATTAGATTCAAATCTGGATACTCTTCCGGTAAAAATTTAAAATATTTCACCTCTGTTTCCGGCTGGCTCGCCTTTGTTATAGCATGAAAATTTACAAGCGTGAATACTTTACCTTCTGCTTTAAAGGTGGTAAAAAATGGTTCCCGGTCAATTTCCAAATGATATTTCTTTTCCAACCAGGAATTGCCAACTCGTGAAACTTTGCTAGTTTTCCAGAAAAAGGCATAGCGTTCAGATTTATAGGCACTACTGGAGGTTGGATCACTGATTGAATAATCCCATTTGCTTCCGGTTTGGTTTAATTTGTAATGTAGTTTTGCAATGGTTTGGGCTCCGCCATCGCCGGAAACAACCTCTTGAATGACTGCAATATCATAACCTTTGATTGTTTTTGAGATAATTTCAAGTTCAGTGTTGCTTTTAGTATCACCTAAATCTTTTAAATTCCAACTTATTATTGAGACTGACGAAAAACCATAAATTGAATTAACAACGAATACAAAACATAAAAAATATATTTTCATAAAAATATTTTATATTTGAAGCCTAAATGTAATAATTTATGAACTCAAATATAAAAAAATATTATTTAATATTTATATTATTTCCATATTTCTTATTAAGCTGCACCAGTGAATCACAAGAAACTACCTCATCAAGGGCTAATGGTGATTTAAATGAAACATTTATTGAAAGTGGAGAAATTGAAACAGATTCAACTAAATATGAAAATGAAGTTATCGCTAAAAAATAATTTGATAAAGGACGGTTGGGAATCCTATCATTTTAAAAACGGATTAATGCCTGATTGTTATAATTTTGTGCCCACGCAAGATAAATCTTTGGATAATTATTTAGAATTGATTGTTGGTGGAGGAACGGATGTAGCAGTTAAACTTTTAAATAAAGAAAGTGACAAATGCATTAGATACGTTTTTGTAAACAGAAATTCTTCATATAAAATTCAAAATATTCCAGAAGGTAAATATTATGTAAAAATTGCATATGGAAAGGATTGGATGTCTAAAGTAGAATATAATCAATGCTTAGGAAAATTTTTAAGGCATCCAGAATATGAAATTGGTGTGGATGTTTTAGATTTTAATTTAAAATATGAAGGGAATTCTTATAGTGTGCCGTATTATATATTAAGTTTAGATGTTGTTGATACTGACTTTCTAAATTCTTTTAATTCGCAAAACATAACAGAGGTAGAGTTTAATAAATAAATTATTGTATTTAAATTGTAATTAGATTAATGCACTACAACTTAATTTCCGGGCTATTGAAAAACTAATATAGCACATCTTAAATTCCGTAATATTCCATTATCAGTTAAATTAAAGACAAATTAATTCCTTTTATTATCCAGAATTGAATTTTTCGTTCATACTGAATTGCCAAAAAAGAAGAAATCAAAACTTTAATCTATTCCATTTTCAAGATTACAGTTTTTATTGTCTTAACTCTATGGATAATAAATATGATTCATGAATGATTCAATAGAGTCTTCATGTTTGTGCGTATGAGTCCTCCTGTATTGTCTATTTCTCTTGAGTCAAGCGGCGTAATCGTATCGTAATATAATCTTCTAAATATTTTTCGCAATTTTTTCAGCTGATATGTTGTCCGACAATTCCCATGTAATGTCGTGATTTGCCCATCATTCCCGAAAGTCATAAATGCATATTTATGTTTTTTTTCCGAAGCTTCTAGATAAAATCCCTGCATCCCTGCAACTGTAATAGTTTTTGAAAAATCCTTTTTTACCTTATTGCTCACTAATCCCTCTATGAAGGTTTTATCGTATTGTACATAGTTCCCATTTTGGGTATACGCAAATATTTTTGTATGATTCGTGCAATAAACACCACCATTCATCTGCGGCTTGAATTTGGCAGGCAAAAGTAGGTAAATATTTGTTCCAGTTATTCTCGTCATCTTTCTACGTTTGTTTGAGTTCAGTTTATTCGGAAATTTGAAAACCCCTGGATCATATTCTAGGAAGTAACCTATTGTAACAAATATTAGTCCCACGATATACCAGAATAAAAAGTAAATAATCCATTGCATTGGATGCCCAAAGCATCGGCCGCTTCAACAAGAATCCAGTAAGTAGCTTTTTCAATTAAAACCATGTCACCATCCTCCATCGAAGATATAGCAACGTCATCTCTCACATTATCCTTATCTATAACACGGTTTAACTGAAAGTGAAAATAGCCAACAAAGCCAGTATGGCCGGTTTCATTTTTGTAAAATTCATTCATTGTCTCGGTTGTCTCTTTCCTATTTTGGTTTAATGTTGAAAGGATTTCATGCCTGACACTTAAATAACCTGTGAAATACCCAAACATATAAACGATCAGGATAACCAATAATGCACTTAGTATCAAAAGAATGCGTTGATGATTTTTTTTCATGATGAGGAAGGATTCGGCAAGTGCCACTCCGACGATAATATATCCCAAACCGTTTATAATCCCATTTATATCATGTATTGCACTCCAGATAAATGTGGATCCTAAAAATAATAACATTTTAATGGCGATAAAAACAACAACAAAGATGATCGCAGCGATAAATTTATCCTTGGTCTCGGAATGGGTGTTTGCTTTTGTTTGACTCATAACTTAAAATTTATTGAATGACAGGTATTTTATGAAAATTTAAATTATTATTTAAAGTGATCCCGCCAAATCAAATGCAGGAATCATTTGTGTCGATAATGATTAATTGAGGAGAGGTGTTGATTTTGGACATTTCACTAATAACTAATTCTTACGGAATAAATGATAATCTGATGAATTGCAATTCCTATTTACGGGTCTTGTACAATATACTTCAATTTGGAAATGCTTTTAAGAAGTTAATTATTACTTTCATCAATAGTAAAATTGGAATTAATTCACTGATGCACACATCAGTGAATTTTGTTCCCTTATAAATGTCTTGAATAACGATTTTGATGTCATCACCCGCCGATAATTTTATAGACGGTTGAATTGAAATTATTTGTTTTTCAGAAAAACGATTTGTTAGTGTTGCCATTTTTATAATTTTTTCCCTTGTGGTAAATATTTAAATTTTTGACAGAGCTATTTTGAATAAATGTTTCCATATTTTTACAATAACCATTAATTATTTGTAAACCACTTAATTCCACACTTTGATAAGTTTGGATTTTATAATACGGAAATTTTAATTCAATATATTGATTTATTCCAAATCCTTTTATCCCTTCACTCCATGCAGTACCGATATTTTTGTCAAATAAATTTTGGACAATATAACTCTTCCCATTTTGCTCCGGCAGTGCAGAGGAGGCGCTATATAAACACAAATCTGGGGTGATAATTTCTGCTTGAGTAGAAACCCCTTTTTTACTTTTTGTCAAAAAATTAAACTGGATGATGTTAGTCAAAAAAAGTATTAAAATTGTTGCAACAGCAACCACAGGTATTGAAATGAATAAGATTCTTTTGAAACGTGATGATACTCGTGGCTTACTAATACTTTTTTTATCTAATATTATAGTTTCAGGGTTTAAAGATATTTTATTTTCAGGTATCTCATCAATTATCTTTGCCAATTGAATATTTGACTGTAATTTAACCTCTTCAATATTAGTGTTAACAAGCTTCAATTTTATACTTTTCCTCGTTAAAATTAACCATACTCCTATTGGAATAATTAGAAATGGGTTAATAAGAGACGCAAAACATAAAAAATACGTATGTCGTCGACTTAAAAATGGTTTATAAAATTCATGAATTGTTAATAATAGCAGGCTAAAAAACGGTACGGTTCCGCATATAAAATATATAAGTAATCCTAATATATCTTCCGTATCTTCATTTGAATCAATGCTCAAAAGACCCTTACATACAATAACCAGATAAAAAGTAGACGCAAGAAGGTTAAGGATAATTGGTGTACGCGCACTTTTAAAAAATGTGATTAATTTGTCTTTAATTTGGGGGGAATCTTTAAAAAATGTCGTAATGTATTGTCGGTCAATATTGGCAACCAGCCATAAGGCGCCAATACAAGAAATATAAAAACCAATTGTTAAGTAATCAACTGGATTAATATCTATGAAACCATCAGAATTTTTAGATCCGGATGATGATAAAATAATTAATAATGCAATTAAAATTAATAATGGTATAAAAAGAATAAGGTTAAATAGAACCGCAGTTAAAATCTTCCTAAAATATTGATCATAAATGATAATTGAACATATTATGGGAATTAGATATAATATGATTATCCAACTACTGTCAAATTCATTTCCATATTTAATGACTTCGAATCCTGAAAAACTTCCAAATATGGGAACTTTAATCCATGGCAAAATAAAACCAATTATGCAAATTAATGCAGCAATTCCAGATTTTGATTTAGAGTTAATAATTTGCTTGATCTGTGTCGAAATAATAGTTTCTGTCGGCTTAGAAGTAGTAATTGGTGAAGGTATTATTTGCTTTCCTTTAAAAAGTGGAGGCGAAGTTGATACAATCAACACACTTAATTCTTGAATTTTATCAGCCGTTGTCCATTCCGATAGCCCTTCAAACCAAATAGGTGTATCGCTTGTAATTTCTTTAGTTTTTAAGCTCCTCAAAGTAAAAGGACCTTCTTGCTCTGTTCCATTGTGTAAATAATATTTTTTCATTTGTGTGTGTTTAGTTCATTGAAAATAATTATGGAATTCAGCTTCTTATATGTTTTAGTTGCATTATTTTATACCTTATTTTTATATTGTAATTTCGCATTTAATTTATCTTTTGTTCATTTGATTTGACATTGTTATTTAAGTTGTTCTTTAAAACTTGAATAGTTGCCATTTTGTGATTTGCTCACACCAAAATGTAAAATAAACTCAATAACAATAATTCTCATTCAAAACTTCAAAACAAATTGAAACCATAATATTGTTTCAAAATTTCAAACTTAGAGACTTTTTTTGTTAAATATACCTCAATCAATGATTAGCATTGTTAAAACTGTAAAAGCAAAAATTACTACTAACAAAAGACGTTTTGAAAATATTGGATGATTGTTTATATTTTTTTGCTTATATTATTTATATGCTTTTCATGTTTAATTGTTTGCTATTGTAACTATGGCAACTCTGCCTCCATTTTCTTTTGAAAATAAAAGTTTCTTACCGTTTGTAATTTCTACCATTGAGCCAATTGGAATTTGTTTGTCTTCGGTAACATCCTTTAATGATGATAGTTTTTGATTTACAAATACCCATTTATTATTATGAAATGCAAAATAGCCATCACTAATTTTTTCCTTGTCAGTTAATTTTTCATTTCTAACTATATTTCTGTTTGAATGCCATTGATGTAAAGTAGCATTGTTATAAACTACAATTCTTTGATTTTCTGGTTTCCAAACATTTGGTTTAAATTGATAAAAGAAATCTAAAACTGGAATTGTATTATTGTATTTTGTATTGCAAAATGGGCATTTTGTATTATTGGTATTGTTGAAAACAAACCATTTTTGCTCACATTTGTTTGTTACTACATTCTAATTTTAAATCATTCGTTTTTATCAATGCTTGCTCCCAAGCATCAGCTGTTGGTCTGTCGTTTGGATTGTGTAAACCTTTAATAAATGCTTGGTCAAAAAGTTCTTTTAAATAAGGACCTGTTATTGTGTAAGGTGTTTTTGATAAATCTGTCCAAGGTTTAAATTTCTCTAAATTGTCACCATATTCTCTTTTGAAATTTCTGTTTTTGCTATCTGTTGGATGCTCAACAAAAAGTGCTTTGGAACCCATTAAGAAATTTTCTTCTTCAATTTCTTCAATTTGTCCAAAATAATTTCCACCTCTCAAAGGGTGTCTGTATAAAAGATACATATAAATTAACACTGCCAGGGCGTGCAAATCAGTTAGTCTCTTGGCAAGTTTTCTTGTTTGGTCCGTTTTATTTAAATGTTTGGTTGATAATACTTCCGGCGCAATAAAATCGGATGTACCTATTACTTCAGGTGGATATTTACCAGGTACTACTAATCCGTCAATGTCTATAATGTTAGCAGCTGAACCACTTGTTGGGTCAATTAACACATTATTATATGAAAGATCTGAATGTGCTAAACCGGCACTATGCAATCGTTTTACACCTCTGGCAATATTTACACAAACTTGAAAATAACTTAACCAATTTCCCAACTCTGAATTATCTAATTTTGTTTTTGAATTTGTTGCTCTAAATTTTGCACTCGCAAACCACTTTCCATTTTTTTCCTTTCCTTTTAAAATGTCGTTACTAGCATATCCTTGTTTAAAGAAAAAACGTTTGTCATATGCAGGTACAATAATCCCAGTTAGACCATCTTTTTCAACAACATCATAAGGCCAAGAATAAACCTTTTTCCAATAATGACCATTCTCTACATTGAAAATACTATCTTTTTTAATAGTTGCAATTGAAACAACTCTTTCCTTTTGATTGAAGTCTAATTTTGTTCGAAAAAAAGCAACTACATAGGATTTATCAGGACTGAAATAAACATCTTTCATTCCTCCACGCATAGGCTCTCCATTATCTACATATTGGTAGGTTTTGGTATTGTCTAAAATAGATTTTAGTGTAATAGTTTGCATATAATATCGTTTAAAAAACTATTGCTAAAGTTCTATCATCGTGGTTTCCTGCACTCCAAAAGTCCATCCATTTTGATAATTGATTTGCAATTTCGCTGTTATCTTTATTAAGTTCTACTTTAATATTTTCATCATTTTTTCCATCTAAATCTTCTAAAAACTCAATCCATTTTTCGTGTTTTTCAAGATTGGCTTCTACTACAAATTTTGCGTCATAAATTCCGTCTGTCATTAAAAATAGATAAGAGAAATCCTCAATTATTTTCAAGTTATAACGAGTGCTTACTGGTCTTTCTTCACTTACAAAAATATCAGGTTGTGTAATAAATCTTGTCCCTCCACCATATTCGCCAACATCTAACCAATTTAATAAAGTAGTTTCTGTTTTGTCAATATTCATTACGGCAATAGGGCAGTCGCCAACTCCAAAACTTTGAATTAAATAACCAAATTCATATTTTTTTAAACAAAGTAAAAATTAATGTAGAATGTAAATATTCTACATTGGTTTTTGCTTTTGGATTATTAAAAAGCTCTGGGTTTGTTATAAAAGTTTGCTCGGCAAACTCTTTTAATTTATTATGAACATAAACACTCGCTTTGTATAAATTCTGTTTTGACAAAATTTGTATTTCCTTTAATTTTTCTTCTGTTTTGTTTGGCTGTATTCAGAAATTTTATTTTCAAATTCTTTCATTTTCTCAATGTCTGCAACTTGTTCAAAATATTCTACAACAGCACCACAAGCTATTTTTGAGCCAACTCTTGCAAGGAAGGCACTACCTGCACCATCACTAAGAGCAACTAATGACCATTGAGTTTTTTCAAAGTATTTAAAAGCAAAATCATCATCTCTTGAAGTACCTACATTAGCATGACTTCTTCCTCGTTTAGAAGAAACTACAATATTTTTTTCTCCAATTTTATCAAAAACATTAATGTCATCAGGTTTTGAAAAAAGTAATTGTTGATTACTTGGTAATAATTTCCACAAGCTTTTTGGGTCAGGATTAATTACCAATGAAATTAATTTTTCATTTAATGGTGCTGTTTCGTCTTCGCCTTTGATTTTGTACAAAAGTTTAAATTTCACATCACCACTTTTAGATGGTATACCTTCAATAGTATCTGTTACTTTATTGAAACTTAAACCTAAATCTTCTAATCCTTCAAATTTTTCATCAATTAAATCAGTTAAATTGAGTGCTACAAAATCTATTTTTGCTGAATAAGGTATTAATTCTTTTGCGTTTGGTATTACAATATGTTGCGTTTGAATGTCAGCAATTCTATTTTTTATATTCCAATTTATCATAATTTTTTCTTGATTTTCAAAGATACTTTTAACTAATTCAGCATTAGTTGGATTATTTGCAAATTCATCCAATAATAAATTTCTGTTTGTATTGATTTCAATACTTTTTCCTTTCAGTAAATTTTGTATGTATGCTTTTACTTCCATAGTTTTATCCTTGTGTTCGGTTTACATCAAATCCACCTTCTCCTGTACCATAAGAACCTTGATTGCCACACCAAGGGCAAATACTTGTTTCTTCGTTTCCTATACAATGCAATTTTCCACAAGCACAAGCAGCAAATGCAAATTGATTGCCACAACAAGGGCAAGTAGGTGCACCTAACAACTCTTCCGTATTAATTTTTTGATTTGTTACATTTTCATCTGATAATTCAAAATACATATTATCTACTTGAAACGCTCCCACTAATCTATATTCGGATGCTATATCTCCTGTATTGTCTAATGAAATATAACGTTTATATTTCATTAAATATGGTCGTTTTGTGTTTTGGCATTTTGCAGATAATACAACAAAATTATTATCCACAAAATCGGTTTTTCGATTTTTAGATAAGTCAATTTTTGAAAGTGTATTTTCATCTAAATTTGCTAATTCAAAACCTGTTTTATTGTTTTCTACACTTTCACTACTTGTTTTAATGGAATCAGTAACCCACTTGAAAAATTGTTTGTAAGCGTTTGTATCTGTGTTTTTAAAGTGCAAAACATTTTCTGTTAGTTCACTTAATTGCTGTGTGTCTGTTTCGCTTCCAAAAGAAATAGCAACTAAATTGGCTGTTCTTGCCCAATTTTGTTTCCATTCTGATATTGCATTTTTTGTATTGTCGGTTGGCACACCATCTGTAAATAAAAATACTATTGGTTTCCAATCGCCTTTTACTTCTTGGGTTGTCTTTACCGTGTTTTTTCTTAATTCAAACATCAAATGTCCTAAACCTTTACTCAAAGAAGTAGCACTACCAATTGGAAATTTTGGGGGATAAAAACTTATCAATTCTTGCAATGGCACAAGTGTTTTTGCTTGACCTGCAAAAACTATAATTGAAACCCAAACTGTTTCTATTGCTGTTGGGTCTGTTTTTAAGGTTTTTATAATTGTTGCCAAACCTTCTTCTACTTGCTGGATTGGGTCGCCAACCATAGATTCAGAAACATCAATTAAAAAATATATTGGTAATCTTCTCATAAATTCCCTTTAATAATATTTAAATAAAGTTGTAAGTTTTCAATATCGTAACAACATAAAACAACCTTTTTTGGATATTCATTTTCCTTTAAAATTACTAATAACCTCAAATGAATATTTTGAAGCTAAATCTTTTGGAAAGCCATAGGCTCCTGTTGAAATGTTTGGAAATACCAGTGTTTCATACTTTTCTTGGTTTGCAATTTTTAAAGAATTTAAATAGCAATTTTTTAAATCTTGTATTTCTTCTTCGCTTTTAAATAAAAATCTTGGACCAACTGTGTGAATTATAAACTTAGAAGGCAAATTAAAAGCTGGACTTAATTTAGACTCTCCAACTTTACAGCCCCCAAGTGTTTTACAAAACTCTTTTAATTCTGAACCTGCTGCTTTATGAATTGCACCATCAACACCACCACCTCCCAATAGGGAATTACGAGCTGCATTAACAATGCAATCCGCTTTATATTCTGTAATATCTCCAAAGTGTAATTCTAATCTCAATTATCTAATGTTTAGCAGTATTAATAGTAAAATCAATAAAATTATTTGCGTAAAATCAACTGACAAGCCTTGTCCAACTTGAATAGGTTTTATAAATTTTTTAAGAAAATTAATACAGGTGTAAAAATGCTATTGAAAAAATTAAAAATGCCTTTGTATTGATTATTCAGTTTGTCTTTATAGGGCAGTAGTTTAGAGTATAGAAATAATCCTATAATAAACACATTTATTATTATTGGTAAAATCATTCTTATAATACTTGTACTACTTCTTGAGGTGGTGGTGGCAAAGTCACAGAATCAGTGGTTCCCATACTTTTATGTCCTTGTTCAATTGTATCAGAAACCCATTTAAAAAACTGTTTTAATGTTGAAGTGTCAGCTGTTGCTAAATGCACTACATTATCAGTAAGTTCTTTTAACTTTGAATCATCCGCCAACCTACCAACTGCGCAACCTACGATAACTCCAAAATTCAACGCCTTTATTTTGGGTATCATTTCGTTGTATAACATAGTATCAGAAGGCTTGCCGTCTGTAATTAAAAAAAGCAAAGGTTTCCAATCACCTTTTTGTTTTGCGTTTCCTTTTCGAATGTCTGTACCTGCTTTTGCATGCAATAATTCCAACGCTTTACCTGTGAAAGTTGCACCAATAGGATCCGTTATTTCAGGCAACTGAAATGACGGCAATTCTGTTAATGGCACTAATTCAGTAACACTTGAGTTAAATGTAATTATGCTAATCCAAAGTGTTTCTGATGCTTGAGGATCGGAACGCAAAGAATGTATCATTCCGCTTAAAGCATTATTTAATGCCTGAATTGGTTCGCCATTCATTGAACCCGAGGTGTCCAATAAAAAGTAAACAGGTAGCCTTCGCATTATACAACTATATTTAGTTCAGATGGAGGTGGTGGTAATTCATTCAATCCTATAACTTCTTTTCCACTATCTTCTACTTTTGTTGATGAAACTCCAATTGATGCAGTTACCCAAGCAAAGAATTTAGCTATACTTTGGCTGTCTGCAGTTGCCAATTCCACTACATTATCTGTAATTTGTTTTAATACACTCGAATCAGCACCACTTCCTGCTGCACAAGCAACAACAATTCCTGTTTTTCTTTTTTTGAATTCAACAAGACCATTCTGCCAACTATCAGTCGGAACACCATCTGTCATTATAAAAACCAAAGGTTTCCAATCGCCTTTTGTTTCAGGTGTTGTTTTTGTAACTTCATTGTCAATGCAATTGCTTAACAACTTCAAACCTTCACCTAACGCAGTAGTTCCTGTTGCTTGAATATCTTTCATTTGGAATGAACCCAAATCTGTTAAAGGGATTATTTGATTTGCAACACTATCAAAAGTAATTACAGAAATATAAGCTGTTTCTTGAGCTTGTGGGTTTCCTCGCAAAGAACTAATCATAATTTGCACACCATTCTTAACTGCTTCAATTGGTTCGCCCCCCATTGAGCCTGATGTGTCTAACAATAAATATACTGGTAATCTTCGCATCTTATTTATAATTTTTAGATAGTGTATTTTTTAAGAATATCTACAAAATTGTCTGTGTCGTGTGGTTCTCCAATGGCTCTAAATTTCCAATCGCCATTGTGTCTATAAACTTCAGAAAATATCATTGAACACTTTCCACTTAGAGTAGCATCGCCTGACAAACTATATTTTGTAATTTCTTTACCTTTTGCATCTACTGCTCTGATAAAAGCATTGTCAACCATACTGAAATGCTGGTTGTTTTTCCTGCCTTGATAAATAGTAACCAAAAAAAGTATTTTTTGATATTTTTGGTCTAATGAATCCAACTTCACAATAATTTGTTCATCGTCTCCATCGCCTGCACCTGTTCGGTTGTCGCCTGTTAGCCAAATATGACCTGATGGGTGTTTTAGAGAATTAAAGAAAATTACATCGCCTTCAAAAAGTCCAATGCTTTGTCCGTTAGTTGCTTGTTTGGTTCGTCCAAGGTTTGCTACTTTTCCATTTGAATCTAACAAAAATGCAATTGCATCTAGGTCGTATTCCTCCTCTTTATTTCCACCAAATAGTTTTCCGAATAAACCACTTTCTTTTTGGCGAACATCCCAACCTAGACCAATTGTTACTCGTGAAAGATCGTAAACATTTTCGCCTTTTGAATTTTTGCGTAAGTCAATAGTTTGACCTTTTGATAAGTTTATTACTTCTTGCATATTTTGAATTTATTTGTTAATTGTACCTGAAAAATACTTACTTAAAAAGAAAGCCAAATCTTCTTTGTATCCAACGCCTGAGGCATCAAATTTCCATTCATTATTTCTTTTGTATAATCTTCCAAATTCTATTCCTGTTTCAATGGAGAAATCTTCGCCTAACTCATATTTCATGACTTCTTTTCCTGTATTATTGTCAATAAGTCGAATATAAGAATCTCTAACTTGTCCAAAGTTTTGTTTTTTGTCTGCCGCTCTATCTATGGTTACAATAAATAAAATTTCTTGAATACTTGGGGTAATTTTTGTTAAGTCAATAATAATCGATTCGTCATCGTCTCCATCACTTGAAGTGCCATCTGGGTCGTCTCCAGTATGAGTTACTGAATTTTCAGGCGAAGTTAAATTACCATAAAAAACAAAGTAGTCCTTGTTTGGCATTTTTCTTTTTTCGTCAATCATAATTGCTGAAACATCTAAATCAAATGTTCCACCTGTTCCTTCATTGGGTTCCCAACCTAAACCAACGGTTATGTTTGTAAAACCAATTGCGACTTTGTCGCCTTTTCTTAAATTAATTACTTCTGCCATATTGTTTATTTTAATATTTAGCTGTCAAATTTAATCTATATATTTTATTTTTTGTAGTCCACTGGTCAAAGTTTACTAAAGGTGGATAATTTGTGGGCTTTGGTGCGACGGGGTAAAATTAAATGCGGTGCAAAAGATTTGGCTTTAAACTTTGGCATGCGCATTTTATAATTCAAAGGAAGCGTTGGCTTTGTTCTCCAATTTTGTCGGTCTTTAGGTAGTGTTCAATGCTTGTTAGGTGTTTTCTAGGGTTGCTGATAACTTCGGATTGTAAAAAAAACTACTCCACAATTACCGCCTCTCCCCAAAATTATCAAATAATTTAAAAAGTAAGTAATCCTTTTCTATAAACTACCACAATGGATTTCATCACTCCTCAAAATCCCACCCCTCTATAACGCTTACCAGCCGGAAGACAAAAATACAAGCAACACTCCTGTTCGAATTGTGGAAGCGTTTGTGATCAATTAAGAACTGGATCAATTTGAAATTTATTGTTCAGTTTCCTTAATTGGGAATACTATAGAGGCTACAATTGAAAGGATCAAAACACCTCCAACAACTGCTAGTGAAAGGGGTGATGTGATATGGAAAAATGGTGCTATAACCATTTTCAAACCAATAAAAGCCAAGATTATTGCAAGGCCATACTTTAAACGACTGAACATGTGAATGAAGTTTGCAAGTAGAAAGTACAATGACCGTAAGCCCAAAATTGCAAATATGTTGGATGTGTAAAGTATAAACGGGTCGTCCGGAGCAATAGCAAAAATTGCTGGAATAGAATCCACTGCAAACAATAAATCCGTAAATTCAATAACACCCACAACAACCAATAAAGGTGTTGCTACTTTAATACCATTTTCAATTGTGAAGAACTTATCCTTATCAAATTCTTTACTAACCTTAAACAATTTATAAATAAATTTTGCTCCGGGACTTTTACTGAAATCTTTTTCATCGTCATCATCGACTCCAGCAAACCATGACTTTATACCCGCATAAATTAAAAATGCTCCAAAAAGTGTTAGCACTACATTTATAGAAACAACTTTTCCAAAATTTTCATTTCAGGTAAATAAGTTACATTGATTAAACCAACGCCAGAGAATATGAAAATAGCTCTCATAACTAATGCCCCAATTATCCCCCAAAACAAAACCTTGTGTTGATATTCTCTAGGAACATTAAAAAATCCAAAAACAAGAATAAAAACGAAAAGATTGTCCACCGACAATGCCTTTTCAATCCAATAAGCAGTTTGATATTGGGCAAATTTTTCCAAACCAGCGGTTTCATTCGTTATTATATAAATGAATATGCTAAAAATCATTGAAATACCAATCCAAACCAGGGACCAGATAGCTGCTTCCTTATTAGAAATAATATGACTTTTTTTATTAAAAACACCTAAGTCCAGTAAAAGCATTATAATAACAACTACAGAAAATGCTGCAATTATTCCAGGGTGATTGATTAAATTGTCCATTCTAAGTTAGCTTCTTTTTTGTGATTTTTAGATTAATTATTTTGGGTTAAATGATTCCTATTATTTTACCTTTTGTTATTTTAAAAGTAAAATATGTTATTTCACTAGCTATTTCAATCTGTTAGAAGCTAAATGAGCTTCGATAATCAGTTTTGCAATTATTTGGTTTCAATTGATAATTGGAATTTAAAAACGAATTTGATTATCACATTTATAAAATTAAAATTTTTGAATAAGTTTCTTTAATATTGATATTACAAAAATAATAACAAACGCGATTATAATTGGTGTAAAAACTGAAATCCAGTTGATATTATTAAATAGGACTTTTATTACAAAAAGAACAACACAAAAAAATATCGACAAATAAATTAGTATATTACTAAATGTTGATTTATTTTTCTTTCTTTTTGCCACCCTAATTAATGAGAATTTTTGCAAAATTATTTCACAGTCACTTCAACCCGGCGATTCATTTGCCTCCCTTCTTCGGTATCGTTATTAGCGATTGGATCATCTATTCCTTACCCATCGATATAATCTTGTCGGCACTAATACCTTGTAAAATTAAATAGTTTTTAAAATTATCAGCCCTAGCTTGTGAAATTATTTTATTTGCTGCTAAATCCCCTTCACTACTTGCAAATCCAAATATAGTTATGGAACCATTAATATTGTTTTCAAGATAGCTTTTAATTTGTTCAACTATTTCGGAATCAATGTTCTCCGGACCAGTCCCTGCCTTTTTAAAAGTAGCTGTTACCTTATTATTTATAACCGGTTTCTTATTGCTTAAAGTAGTTTTATTTTTTTCCTCTGCTGTTTTATTTTCCGCTATAGGTTTAGTTGAAGTTTCATTTCCAGATCGCACTTCATTGGTTGCGTTTACTGTACCAATTTCTTCCGGAGATTCTTCAGCAATTAAATCAGATGTTTTTTCAGAACCCAATTCTCCATCATTTGCTTTTTTTTCTTCAATATTAGTATTTTGCTTAGTTTCAACAATGCTATCATTTTGAATTGTGTCGCTATTGTCTTCATTTGATCTAGAATTAACATACCACGCTCCAAAAGCAAGAATAATTAATGCGACAATACCCCTTAGCCATGATTTTGATCCCGTATTTCTTTTTCTATTTGGTGTTCCTCCTGATTCCTCTTTGGATAAGTCGAATTTGGAATTTGATTTTTTCTTCAAATCTAACTTTAATCCAGATCCATCATTTTTATTTAAGTTAAATGCCATAATATTAATTTTAAAAGCATAAATTAAGTATACATATCTACCAATGTTTGCAAACTGCCATTGTGTGACCTTCCCATCGCTTCAAACTCCCAAGAATTATCAACACGATATAATCTTCCGAATTCAATTGCATCCTCATTCGAGGATTCTTTTGCTAGGTCATATCTGAGTATTTCATCACCAGTAGCTTCATTTAAAATTCTTATATAACAATCGTCCACCATTCCAAAATTTTGGTTTAAAGTTCTTCGATCCTTTTTATTGTCATTAGGAAATTTACAAATAGTTGCACAAATTATTATTTGTTCAATTTTACTATTCACTTTTGAGAGGTCAATAATCATATCCTCATCGTCATCTCCATCGCTTCTTTTTCCATCAGGATCATCAATTGCGCCAAGTATCGATTTATCTTCAGTGATTGGCCTAAATAATCCCCGCTCTTTGGAATCCTCAATACAGTTTCCCATTCTGACTTGACCATAAAACACAAAATAGCTATCCGATGGAATTTTGAAACTACTATTAAGTGCAAAAGCAGAAACATCTAAATCAAAATCTGGCCCATTGGATTCTTCATTTGGATCCCACCCCATCCCAATACGTACTATTGTTAAACCAGGAACTCCTTTTGATAAAGGGAACCTCTCTCCTTTATTTAAATTAAAACTTCCCATATTACTATTTTTTAGTTATTGATATAAATCGATTAAAGTACTTAAACCACCTGAAAATGCTTGACCCATAGCTTCCACACTCCAATTACCCCCATTACGCGAAATTGATGCTATTATTAATGAATCTTGTCCATCAAAATTTGCATTTAATTTATAATTACACAAAATAGAGTTATCAGCCTCATTTCGGATATTTATAAAGGAGTTTTCTACATTTCCAAAATGATGGCCTCTTACTTCGGATTCATGTATTGTTATAACAAAATATAAAAATTCAACTCTAGAATCAATTTTACTTAGATCAATTCTTATTGATTCATCATCGCCTTCGCCATCTCCATCCCTATTATCACCAGTATGTATAACGGAACCATCACTGGTTGATAAATTATTATAAAAAATAAAATGTTCATCGCTGACTAATTTGCCATTTGCGCCAAGCAAAAAAACACTTACATCACAATCAACCGGGGTTCCATTTATAGTTGCCTCATCCCACCCGAGACCCGCTATTATTTTTTGAATGCCTGGTTTTATTTTGTTAATATCTATTGGTTTTTTTTTTTTCTAATACAATTGCCATATTTATAAAATTTAGTTTAAAAAATAATCGTTATTTTTTTTTTTCGGTAACTCAGGAGTTTTAATATATCTTTCCACTTTTAATACAACTTTATCTTTAATTCCTACAACTTTTACAGTCATTCCAATTTCTAAATTCGATTTTTCGGCAAAACCCTGATAAATTTTGTTCTCAATAATAATTTTACCAGTTGGATTCATTGGTGTATTTGTAATCCCAACTTTACCTATTAATTTATAATGGTCTTCTTGAGGCGGAGGTGGCACTTTTGGTTTAAGAGGTTGTGAGGAAGGTCCTGAAACTATGTTGTGATCGACAACAAAAGTGTTCTCCGAATTTTGTTGCTTCAATGAAAGACTATCATTAGCTGTATAATCTGATTTTACAATTTTTTCAAAAATAAGCTTCATTGTATCATTAATTACAGAAATTTCAATACGCTTAACATTATTATATTTTTTTAAAAGTCTGCTAAGAAAAAACGCTGTGTTTATTTCCTCACTAGCCAACAGTATCGTAAGATTATTAATAATAATATTATTTATCTTTGACATTTCATCGATTGCAGAAAAGATTATTGTGTCATTAATGTAATATATCAACCTATCATTTAAACTTCTTTCATTTACGCGAAACCAGAAATTTGCACCACTAGAAAGCTCAACCTCGCCCTTAATAATTGGAGAAATTTGTTCAAGAAGGCCAGCGCAAAATGGTAATATATAGCTTAATTCAATATCCTTATCCATAATTAAAAACGAATTCTGTGCAGAGATATACTCCAGAATCAATTCGCCAAGTATTTTAACTCGAGGGTCAGCTCCTTGACCAATAAGTTTTGCAGAACTTAATAATTCGGAATTAAGATCTTTATAAAGTTCCAAGTATAAATTATTATCTATGCCATTTAAAAGCAACAGAGATTTTGCCTCATTTATAAATCCATTAATTGAAAGCACCTCAAACAATGATTTATTGAAATCCACCCTATCTATATTGAAATAGCCAGCTTCTAAAAATAAATTTTCTATAAGAGCCTTCTCTCTTTCCTCTAAATCAGATTCAAACATAAACCTAAGCGGAAAATTTTGTCTATAAGATTCTATAGAATCCCCCTTATACAAAACTGCATTGATAAAATGTGAAAGATATTGTTCCACACCTGAATAAAACAGCTGTTTTACTGGTTTTTTTATGCCATAAATAGTAAAATGTTTACTTGGATCTTTAACAATTTCAAAATAATTACCATAAGCATTTGGATCATTTAAATAAAATCTATCCCTGGCGGCATTTCCAAAAGTAAAATCGTTTCCATTTACATAAAAATATAAAGGAACAATATTGGAATCTTTAATTATCAAAGGTGCAAATGGACTCCTTTCTGACTGATACCAGAAAGTAACGGAACGTTTTGAAACTTTTAATAATACACAAAAATTCATTAGTAACTATACCTTTTGGATTCCTTTTAATAAATGTTTTTCAAAAAAATTCATTCCCTCTAAAATTATTATTGGAGCAACATAGTCAAATTTCTTCTGTTCCTCTTTCTTTCTTTTTTGAGCTTCGATAAAATCCGGATCTTGTTTTATATAACTTTCAATATTCATGTCCTGAAATCCTGCCATAAAATCAGCGGGGCTCATTTTTAATCCAAACATGGCAGAGGATACCTTAAAGAATAAATCAGCGAAATTCATAAATTTGGGACAAGGTTGTTGACCTTGCTTTGGAGCACATATAAAGTATTCCCCAATGTGTTCCATCATTTCAGCTGTAATTGAATTTCCATAATTTAAATATTTCATTTCTCCGTTTGCGGTAATTACACAAAAATTTTCCTCGCCCAATATTTCTATTGCCTCTTTGTTTTTAGGCACTAGGATTGGTGTAATATGAGTTGGAATTGCCAACCCTTTAGAAACTTCATATTTAACATCAGCATTATTGTCTTTCTTTCGGCTATTAATATTGATTATTTGAACTGGATAATTAATAGGGGTAATTGTCTGCTTAGCCACATTTTCACCTCCAATTCCCCTTATAAACATCTGGGTATAGTAATCATTTGCTGCTTTGGAATTAACAGCAGAAAACCAATCGAAAATTCGAGCACCTTTTCCTGCAAATGCTATATTAATTTTTGGCGCCAAAGCCTTCACATGGGGAGGTGCATCCTCTGATTTTACAATTTCCGATCGCAGTTTGAATGCTAATTGACCAGCATAATACATAATTAAACCAGTTACATACAAATTAATACTCATCATCTCCTTGCATTCTGCAGCAATTAATAAATAAAAAGTATTGAAATCGCTATCATCAAGTCTGTCTACTAATTGTTCAAAATAATAAGGGGCCGTATTCTCTGAAAATTTATTATCCCCTTTATTTAAACCTTGAATTGAAATGTTTTTCTTTTCACACATCTTCAATAAAACCGATTTGAAATTAGGTGAAAATTTTGTGGCCTGAGCGACACGCTGGGCTGCAAATCGAATTGAATTTTGTTTAATCATGGCTTTGCCGCCATCCATTTGGCATAGTGCAGTAATATCAGTAGTACTTCCACCTATGTCAAAGCAAAGTACTAATTCTCCTGGATTAACGGAATAGCCAGAATTTACCAAATAATTAGCCACAGCGCATGCTTCTGTTAAAGATTCCTCATTACCTAAAAGTTTAAAATCAAACCTAATAGGACCTGTTTCAGTCGCTATATCTATTGATTTTTTATTCTTTTTCGGTGTTTCATCCCCCCAGCCGCTCTTTGCAGTTTCTTGTTCCACCCACCCGGTATCATTGTTTTCACCATTTATTAATGAATCATCGTTCCAACCAACATTACTTTCAATCTCACCAAAGGAACTACCACTTGTATCACCGATTTCAGAAAGATCTGATGGGGGATAAGTTTTTAAGGTTACTTTACTTTCAATGGGACTAATTTCTTTTAATGAATCCCAAATAGCCCTGTATTCGCTTAGTAAACCCTTGCCCATTGAGGAAGGATATGACCATTTTAATGTATGGGGTTCATGACCCTCAATAAATAATTGCGCGTAGACATGTAAAAGCAGCGAACTTAAATAAGCCGTTTTATAACTTTTGTCAATGCTCTGAGTTGACCATTTCATATTATGAACTAATTCTGCTCTTCCAACTCTATTAAACCCCAAGGTATATCTATTGTTTTGTGCATTTTCAATTGGAAGGTTCTTTTCAAAACAAGGAAATCCTCCTTTTACTGCCTGAGCTGCTAACGAATCATTTGAATTACTATTATCGTTTACTAAACGTCTTGGGTCATGTATTGTGAGAATAGATTTTATAGAGTTTGAAATAATTTCATCATTTTGAAAAAGAAAATTTCATCTTCAACCGCTGGCCTTTCATCATTATTTTTAGCATCATTAGAAAGTAGGGAAACTCTTCGATTTTTAAACTTTAAATTATCACACACTTCATTTCTACTTCCTGAGAAATATGCAATTGATGAATTGGTGCTACCAAAATCAAATCCGAGATTTGCAGGTGCTAAATCAACTACCGGGTTCTTCAACAAATTTGAAGGGAAAGTTTGGCTACTTCCTGTACCATCATATCTTATAATCCCAAAACCACAATCAATACCGGCATGGGCAAATTTTATACCTTTATATGGCCTATTACTTTCGTAAATTTCATATTTATATTTATTGTCTGCAACTGAATTGTTAGAAGTAATATGCAACTGAATCTTTATACTATCATACTCTTTATCCAATATACTAACTTTACCTTTATTAGCAAGATATAAAGGAACCTTATTCTTATCTAAAACAATTCGAAAAAAATCATCATTCACATCACCAATAAAGGGAGTTGCTTGAAATTTGGCATCATTATGTGGTATTTCAGAATATAGAAAATATCTATTCCATTGTTTGGATATAAAATTTGGCCACAATAGAATATCTTGTCCTATTATAGAATCACGGGTAACTTTATATACAACTTGTTTTGTTATTTCATTACCGGTTTGTGTGTAGAGTTTCAATTGAACAATTAATTTTTCACCATCCTTGTCAATTGGATCGTAAATTGCAGATATGCGAGATTTTACATTTGAAAACTCATCCAAACCTACTAAAGCTGTCAAGTTTGCACCAAAAACATTTAATGCAAGAGGAGTTAAAGGCAAAGTAAAATATGCAAAGTTATTCGATTGACCTTTAGTTTCAGCCTCCAATAAAAGAATTGGTTTGTTCTTTAAATAATTTTTTGTTTCGGAACCTTCCCTTCCGAAATCAATTTGAGCAATTTCAAAAGATTCGGACAATAACAAATCTTTAGGATCAAAAGGAATTGACCCATCTATACTTGCATCGCTTGAAATAATACCTTCAGATCCAAATAATTCAGTAGAATAGTTAAATAGGATACTAAATGGATATCTAAAAATAGAACCTACCTCAGGAGGCGTTTGATTATCCAATTTCGGAAATCCTTTTCCAACCTGATACTTAACCATATCACTCATCCAATTTTGGATGCAACCATAAATATTACTGTAGTCAGGTTTTAAAATATCTTCTAATCCATCGAAATTTTTTCTAAATTTATCTATGTTATTCAGAATGTGATTTGCATATCCATATATTTTAAATAGTTCATCAGGTTTTAGTTCCGATTGAAGGGGGTCAATAAATTTTCCATTGTTGATATTTATAAAGGGTAATTTCTCCTTAAGTTTATATGAAACAGATGAGAATAAAAAACAATCAGGAGAGGTACCCCCTACAACTGTTCCATTAAATGAAATTACATCAATAAATGGTATTTTATCTGCATTATTTGATAAAGACTGGTCACACCATAACGGTTGCCTTTCAAAAAGCACGTTACCAAAAGCACCTATTGGTTCATATATATTCTCTGTATCTATTATTTTTTTCCCATCAGAGTAAGATAATGAAATTCTATCTATTTGAATATCCTTATAATTTAAAGCTATACAAGTTATAAATCCTTTCCATTCACTGATCAATGATTTATAAAACAGCATTAAACCACTAACTTCAGCATCCTTATCAGTTATAGAGTCTAATGCATTTCGAAAAAGATTAGCTCTAGCATATACTGTTGGCATCCCTGAAACAATCGATCCTATATCAACTGATGAATTCCCTTCCTTATCTACCGCGATTTCAGGAATGAGTATATTCTTCGTAAAATTTGGCAACTCCTTCAAACTATCCCAAGCATATTTTACACCAGGTTGGATCGTCTTTGAATTTATAGTAAGTGCTTTAATTGGCGCCATTAAATTGAATTAACTTAAATTAAAATTCTGTGAAGTAGTTAATGCGTTATAGATATGTGCTAGAAATTTTTCCTTTGTAGTATTAACTTTCTGCTCATCTTTCGGTCCTATATTAATTAATTTGTCAATAAAAGTGCCGTATCTATCTGATAAAAGCCCACCTTTTGGCCAATGGTATTTTTGGTCAGTAAAAATTGTACCTACATCTAATTTCTTTAGCTCCGTTTGCGTGTCGGGGAACGCCTCACTATTAAACAAAAACGACCCTGGTGCGACTGTTTTCCTTATCTGATATAACCAACCAGGTGCAAATTTTACATTACCATTTTCATTAACAAAATTATAAGCAAATAATTTAAAATATTCGTTTATTTGATCACATTCTACATTTGTGATGGAGCTATACTGTGTTAACTTTTGTTTTTCACATCTTGTTATAAATCCCTTAACACCGGTATCACCGATTGAACCTCCATTAACTGTTAATGATATATGTGCAAATGAGAAGAAGGCACCCAATCTATTCGCAAAGTTGTTGCCTGCATTATTATGGCTTCCAACAAAATCATCAAAAGAAAAATTAAAAATATTTTCTTTAAATTCAACTGCCTTGTATAGATATTGAGCAGTTGCACTGTCAAAACCATCTACTCTTGTAAAAAAGTCATATGCTGCACAAGCACAGAGTAATTCAGTTATATGACAAGGGTTCTTTTGTGACGCACCACCAGTTATTGTTTTATGCCCAGAGTTTTCGTCATCCACCTTTTTACTTTCTATTGGCCATCCAATATGGTATAAAATTTTGTAACTTTTTTGAACTGTGGGGTCATTTTGATAAAATTGAAGTGCTGCTTGACTGTTTAAAGGAAAAAAAGAAGAATCTGCAATAACACTATTTTCCTTCGTGGATTTTTCTTTGTTATCAGGCTTTTTAAAGGTAAAATACTCTGTAAGTAACGTTGATCCAAATTTAGCCTTAGAAATATCAATTGTTTCTTTATTGCCTGACCTTATTTGAATAAATTCCTGTAATGCTTTAGGAATTACAGGAATTGAAGAAGCACCAGTTCCGCCAAATATAGACCCGAAAATAAACACTCTTGCACTTGCCCCAGCAATTTTCACTTTTGTAACAAATTGTTCTAATTCCCTCTCTTCAGGTTTTGCATTAATACCTTTTGTTAAGTTTCTTGCAGCTTCCAGGATACCGTGATACATTAACATTGAACCTAAATGCGTTTGCGCTCTATATCCATGTGCCAAATTGAACTCTTGAACTGATGAATTTTCTAAAAACAAATCTGAAATTAATTTATTTGCTTTTTGAGTCTCTGCAGTTCCCGAAGAAATTTTACTAATATTTTTATATGTCTCTCTTCCGATATCTGAATAATTTGTATAATATTTATGCAAATTTAGTTTTGCAGAAAAAAAGGTATTTGCATTTGGTGTGCCTCCTACTATACTGCCTGAAGATTTAACTTGATTATATAATAGTATTAAATCTTCAACTCTTTTTTTATTCCCATTTGTTGAATCAGTATCTAAAGTTAATATCTCAATTTCTTGATTATCAAACATCCCAATTGCACATAAATGTGTAAAAGATTCCAAACATCGCATCCCGGTTCCGCCGATTGCAATTACAAAAAGTTTATCCATTTTTAAATATTATTATAGGATTAAAACCAATGACCCAATTTTCCATTTTTAAACATTTTGCTCAAGATAAATCCAATAATGATATAAAGAACAAAACCCGCCCCTGTAGCAATACTTAGATCCGATACATACTTGTCAACCACCATTATATTGCCCTTTGGCATAAACAGGAAGTAACCTAATGAAAAATTTATAGCTGGATTTAGAATCGCTAATATCCAAAACCACATTTTTCTCTTACCAGGGTCTTTGGGATTGCTTCCACCCTCAAATTTTATGGCATTTGCAATAAAAATAGATAATAGTAAAAAAACAAGTGCAGTTATAATTGAAATTATGTATGCTGTCATATTTGTGAATTGAGTTTAGTTGATAAATTATTGTAAGGTTTTAATATAATAGGAATAAATTACTTTATTAGTTGGAACAACACTAGGCTCTTCTAATGTAGTTTTTATTGATTGATATAATCCGAGGTTAGTTTCACCTTTCGAATTTATCCATTTAAAGTTTTCCAAAAGGGGATTTGAAATATTTGGTTTTGCAGAAACTAAGATGATATCTACTCTCATTAAACAATCCGGGTTTGCGATGTTTTCCACTTTAAATTTAGGATCAAACAAAATTCCAAGTTCTACAGCTCCTTTTTCTGAATCCTTTTTAGTATTTTTAAAAAGTTCTTGATTTAATAAAAATACTTCAGGGAGTTCATTTGTATTTTTTTTTGTATTATTATATTCCCACTCGCTTTTGATTTTACCATGTGAATCATAACAGTATAATGCGATATCGTCCATCTCATCATCAGAAAATTTATCTTCACCATTAGTACCTTTAACAATCTTAGGCTTATGATTTAAAGCCTCAGTGCATCTGGCAAAATGAAGAAAATCATCAGTTACATCTGTAACTTTTACTTCAAAATCTTCATAAATATAAGAATCTTCGTTATTTAAATCAATGAATAAATTTCTAAAAAAATGATCAAATTGATTATGCTCAATATAGGACTCGTGAGTAGTACTGATGTTAGCCCAGTCTAAACCAAATGGGTAAAATTCATATGGAATATCACTCTTTAGACCATTAACATAACTATCCTTTAAATCTAAAATGTTATCCTTACCCGGACCAGCGTCACTTTCATAAAAATTGCCGCCCATTCTTGCACTTGGGTATTTGTTATTTAAATTAAATGCCTGGTTAGACAACTCAAATTTTGGCAAGCTTGCAAAATAAGGGTTCAGTTTTGAAAGCATATTATTTTCATCCTTACTACCTACAATAAATAAAGTGAAATAGATATGTTTATTTACTTTACCTTCTACATAATCAGCTACAAAAAAATGTATAGTATTCCCTTTTCCTATCCAAGTTGTAAATGATTCTTTCAAGTAGGCTGTTTTTAATATTTCACCTGATCCTTTTTGCACTTCTTCAAAATCAGTTATAATCAAAGCGTCATTAGCTTTATTTACAATTTCTTCTACAGCCTTTTGAATAGGAGCATACTTGTCCTTATAATTTTTGGAATCACTTATTAATTCACCTAATTCGGTGCTATTTGTAATACTTAATTGTGTTATTTTATCATCACCAAGTCTAAATGTAGTTAGGTTTGCACCATACAATGAATTAAAGCAATCAGATATCAATTTATTAATTACCGGTTCTTTAAAAGCTTTTTGTATCCCATCAGAAAAATCGATATAAAGTGACGGATTACTAGAAGTTATTAACGTTAAATTTGATGTAGTTGCAATGTGATAATCTTTGACTCTTGAGCTTAAATTTGAATCATAGGCATCAAACCCAATTGCATCAAAAAGGATCACCACTTTCACCACCACAACCAATACTACTAACTATTATTAACAATAGCGCTGTTATATAATTAAGCTTAAATTTAAATTTATTCATAACTGAATTTAATTTATTTTTTCCTTTAAATTATTTATAAAATACCAGAGGTCATTTCATAAATGATTAAAAAACACACAAAATAATAAGCCTGTTTAAAATGAATTACTTAGCTAATAAAAATTAACTACGCTTTGATATATATTCAAGTAAATTTGGCACCATTGAAGTTGCTTTTGACTTCAGGTTATTAAGCAACGCCATTTCATTTTTATCAATTTGACCATCCTCACCAATTTTAGCTATAAGCCAATTGGCTTCAGCCTGATCTATAACATTTGGTGAATGTTCGTCGTTTAATAAATAACTACTGATTGCGTCAACAAAAAAACTTTGCCATTCAGGAGCGTTATCTGAACTTGAGCAGGAGGTGTTAAGGTCAAAAAGTAAATCAGCCTCTTCGGTATCAATTTTATTGTCCGCTAATAAAATTTCCCGAAGTTTGGCTACTTCTGCAGAGTCAATTTTGCCGTCAGATAGAATTTCGGCCTTGAGAGTATTAAGGTTTCCCATGTGTTAAAAGTGGTATTTAGGGTTAAAAAAATGGACTATATTTTAGGGATAACAAGACAAATATAACAGAATTTTAAAAAGTTTGTATGTTTTAGAAAAAAATATTACATTAAACCAAAATCTAATGAAGTTAATTCTAACCTCTAGAACGAATCCTATCATTCGCAAAAAATCCCTCATTTTTACAATCTTCTTCCTTTCTAGATGACTTAGTTGTAATTCTAATCTCCATCTCTAAAAAACTGATCATTCCTATACACATTGCAATAATCATGTTTCAAAATTGTAATATTCTTTTCAATAAGCCCAAACAAATTGCAATTTCGCCTCAAATTCATCATTTATAGTGAATATGGACTTAACATAACAATTTCTTAACATTCCCCTCCATCAAAACACCCTCCCACACCCCTTCCACCCCTCCAAACCCCTAAAAATCCACAATTTCACCCAATCCATCCCCAAAACACCCTCTAAAACCAAACTAAACCGCCTCCACCTCATACCCCACAACAAAATACCCTTCCCCAACTCATTTGGTAATTTATTAGTTGGGTAATTTAGTAATTGATCCTACCCTGAAAACTAATTTCCAAATTGAACATCATATTGGCCGTAAAACTACCCTCAGTACAACCCATGTTACACCCCCACCTCATAACCCACCACCAAATAAACCTCCCCAATCTCCTCCGCCACCCTATCTATCGAATGATAATCCCCATCCGACTCGTGTTTGAATTTGACTTTTATCGGTTGGTGAATGTCTACGGTTTCCATGTTTGCCGAATCGGTGCCGGCATCGAGGAGGGCACTGTGCATGCCGGAGTAAAGGGCTCCTTCAGCTAAGGTTTGAGTTGCGGATTGTATAAGGTCTCCATCCAATTTGGTTCCCTCAAAAATCATTTCGTAATTGCCGGTTCTATTTGCTTTTACTACTACTTCAATTTGTTTAATTTTTATTTTCCGGTCTTTAATAAAATAGGGGAAATGTTGTTTTTGAATTGTTATGGAAAGTATTTGATCATTACCTGCAACAACGGGATTTAGGAATTTATTCCATTCGGTGGAAAATTCTTGTTTGAGACTAAATAAACGCGAAAGCTGTAAACCTCCCGAATTGTTGGTGGGAATAATTGCTGATTCAATAATGTTTTTCAGATTTGTTGTGGCTTCTGTTTTAAATGGTCCGGCATCTTCTTTTGCGGTGTATCTTATGGTAATTATAATATCACTGATGGTATTATAATCGAACATACGCAAAGTTTCATCGGCATTTAATTCTAATTGCCATTCGCCAAATGCGCCGCAACCTTCAAATGGTAAAAATCTTTCGTCGCGGAAATTAAATTCAAACATGCCGCTGTCGTTTTGTGCGCTGCTTGTTGCAATGGAATGCGTTTCATTGGTAACATGACGGAAACGAAGATCGTTTGAATAATCTGAACTTTCATATGCTCCTGCCAACAGTTGCGTATTTAATCGCGTGGTATGTTTCAACAATCGCAGTGTTGCATTTACAGAAGTATAAGGTCCCGCAATACAAGGTATACTTACAGAAACAGCTTTTATTCTTCGGAAATAATGGCCTTAAAAATCTAAGTCGTAGGCTGCTTCCGGAATTATGATATTACAGGTTCCATTTTTGCGCAGATTGAGAATCGCCTGCGGATTTAACAACATAAGGGAAACATGTTTCGTTAATTCGAGCTCTCTTTTATTTTTATCATAATAAGAGCTTTCCATGCGGCGAAGATCGTATTGCAATTTTTCTGCACTTAACAATCCCTTTTTTAAACTGTCCCAATATCCAAACTGAATAAAATTTGAATTTCCAAATTCACCCAATTCATATTGATAACATTGTTCTGCTTTTTTTGCTAGATCATAGGCTAATTGGTAACTCTGAAAATACACCGTAGAAATTTGACCTATCATCCAATCGTATAATTGCTGAGCTTTATTCTATCATCACGAACCCCTTAAATTTACTTTAAATAACCATATCATTCACCACCTATAATCCCTAATTTTGGCAGCTCTACCTGAAATGTAACTTTTGCTTTAAGTGCAGTAAATACTCGTAACAACGTATCCAGAGTAACATTACCTGCATTATTTTCAAGTCGGGAAATTTGTGCCTTTTGAACACCTATTAATATGCCAAGTTCCTCCTGTGTGAGGTGCCGTTCTTTACGCGCTTGCTTAATAGCTTTTCCAATTAGATCCATTTGAAGTTCATACTCAAAAAGATCGCGTTCGGTAGTTCCAACTTTGCCGATGAGTTTGTCCTGTACTTGATCTAAGGTATATGATTTCATTTTTTGTTATCTTTTACTTGTTTATCTGCAAAATATTTAGTTCTGATCAATACTGCTTTTTGAATTTCCTTATCCGGAACTTTACTTCCTTTTTTGATAAATCCATGTGTAGAAATCACCATGGTATCCGTAGAGGAAGTTTTGTCCCAAAAGGCCAGTAGCCGGTATTGCAAACCTTGATACAATGTTCTGAATTCCCAAATTTCGTTGGAAAGTTTTTTAAAAAGTTCAGGATCGTTTTCTATTTGAGACTTACGAATATTGTATAATATTTTCTCATAATGCTTTCGATTCAAACTGCTTAAAAATTCAAAGGCTTCCTCCAAAAAAAGAATTTCAAAATGTTTCGACATAGGATAAACAAATAAACATTACAAAGGTATATAAAGTTTCGTTATAAAGAAACATTTGCCCAATAGCTTACTTCTTATCTGAAAATTAAATACCTGCAATTTGCTTTAAATTTGCCACTCAAACCCTCCAATATGCATCTCCTCCCAAAACTCCCCCACACCACCACCATCTTCACCAAAATGACCTCCCTTGCCAATCAGCATGGCGCAATTAACCTCGCACAAGGGTTTCCTAACTTTTTGTCATCCGAGAAGTTGATGGAGTTGGTGAGTGGGTATATGCATAAAGGAATGAACCAATACGCTCCAATGCCAGGGGTTTTAGGGTTGAGAGAACAGATTTCGACGAAATATGAGGGGATTTATGGGGTTTCGTATGATCCGGAAAGTGAAATTACGGTGACTGCAGGAGGAACGCAGGCGATTTATACTGCAATTGCGGCTTTGGTGCATGCGGGTGATGAGTTGATATTGTTTGAACCGGCTTACGATTGTTATGGTCCGGCAGTGGTGTTGCATGGAGGAGTTGTTGTTCCGGTTACTTTGAGTGCTCCGGATTTTAAAATTGATTGGGAAATTGTGCGTGCAAAAATTACAGATCGCACACGGATGATCATGATAAATACTCCGCATAATCCGAGTGGGTCGGTTTTGAGTGGGGATGATCTATTAATGTTGCAAAAAATTACGGAAGGAACCGATATAATAATTATTAGTGATGAAGTGTACGAACATATTATTTTCGATGGTTTAATTCATGAAAGTATTTTGCGGTATCCGAAATTAATGGAAAGAAGTTTGATCATTTATTCTTTTGGAAAAACATATCACAATACCGGTTGGAAAATGGGATATGTTTTGGCACCTAAATTATTAATGCAGGAATTCAGATCGGTGCATCAGTTTTTGGTGTTTTCGGTAAATACTCCGATTCAATATGCACTCGCTGATTTTATGGAGGATAAATCGGAATATGAAAATATTAATTTATTTTATCAGCAAAAAAGAGATCTGTTTTTAGATGCAATAAAATCATCGCGATTTACATTTACTCCGGCGAGTGGGACATATTTTCAATTGTTGGATTATAAAAATATTACGGATAAAAATGATATGGAATTTGCGGAGGAGTTAACTATTAAATACAAGGTTGCTTCTATTCCGCTATCACCATTTTATAGTTCTCCGCCGGGTAATAAAGTATTGCGGTTTTGTTTTGCTAAAACGGAGTCGACTCTTTTGGAGGCTGCAGAGATATTGTGTGCAATTTGAGGAGAAATGAAATAGGAAGTAGGAAGTAGGAAATAAGAAGTAGGAATTACGGTAGAATTATATATGTAAAACATAAAACTTTGCCCTTGGGTGACATATGTTATTTCACGCAAAGAAAAAAAAATAAAATTTATTTTAAAAATAAAATTTTTATCTTTGATAAACAATAACATTAGTAACAAATATATTCAAAGCCTTCAAAGTATAGCACTATAAAATTTTATTTTGATAACTTAAAAGATAAAAAAAATAATAAAGAATAAAGAACAAAGAATAAAGAACATTAATCGGACCTCAACCCTCAAGGACTCTCTAAACAAGTAAACTTTGCAAACCATGAAAACCTTGTAAACCCTTAAAACAAAAACAAATATGAAAGATTTAATTGTTACAATAATACAAGCAGATCTCGTTTGGGAAAATAGAGAAAAAAATCTGGAGCATTTTGATGAATTGTTGGAGCCGGTTTTGGGGACTGATCTGATCGTGTTGCCGGAAATGTTTACTACGGGTTTTTCGATGAATACAAAAGTTCTCGCCGAAACAATGACAGGAAATACCATGCAATGGTTATATCAAGCTGCATCAAAAAAAAATGCAATAGTTTGTGGCTCCGTAATTATTGCAGATAGGGGAAATTATTATAACCGATTAATATGGATGCATCCGGATGGTGATTATACGTATTATGATAAACGCCATTTATTTACTTTAGGCGATGAACAAAATTATTTTACTGCAGGAACATCAAAAATATTTCCGGAATGTAATGACTGGAAAATATTACCACTCATTTGTTACGATCTGCGTTTTCCGGTTTGGGCGCGACAAAGTTCTCCTTACACCGAAATGGGAAATCATCCTTACGACCTATTAATATATGTAGCCAACTGGCCCGAAAAAAGAATTTATGCCTGGGAACATTTATTAATTGCCCGCGCCATCGAAAATCAGAGTTATGTAATCGGCGTAAACCGCGTTGGGACTGATGGAAATGGTTTTTATCATCCGGGGCATTCATGCATTATAGATCCCATGGGGGAGAAACTAATTTCCGTTACGGGGGTGGAATGTGTGGAGACGTTGAAATTATCTTCGGAGCATATTACTAAGGTAAGGACGGGATTGCCGTTTTTGGAGGGGAGAGATGAGTTTGAACTAAAGTTGTTCTGACATGTAGTAGATCTCCTACGTCGATCACTACATGTTTCAGTTCTGGGTTCTGTGTTCTGAGTTGATCAACCGATTAGTTATGGCTCCGAATTGGGAGGGTTAAATGGGCCCCCATCTGGGTTCGTTCTGGGTTTGAGCTTTGGGTTCTGGAGGGGGGGGGGGGGGGGGGGGGGGGGGGGGGGGGGGGGGGGGGGGTCTCGGTTGGTATGTTAAATCAACAATGCCCCCTCCCAAAAAGGATTTTGATTCGAAGCAACAACTTCCAATGATACAAACTGCCCACTGCCCACTGTTGACTGCCCAATCCCTCACCCAAAATCCGCGAAACCTGTGTAATCCCATAAATCTGCGATCCAAAAAAGCCGATCAAAAAATAATTCTGTGAAATCCCTTGGAAATCTCAAAATCAAAATAATATCTTTGTGATATCATTTTAATATCAACCTAAACTCAATACTATGATCGTAAACAAAACCACTAAAACAGCATCGGGATATTTGATGCTCTTTGTATTTTTTCTGATGATCGTCGGCAATTTATATTTGATGCTGACCTATCATCCTGCATTCTCCCTTTTATTTGTCATTATTTTCTTTATCATGATCGGATTTTTTATTGTGAATCCGAATGATTCGAAGGTGCTTACACTGTTTGGAAAATATTCGGGGACAGTAGTAGATAACGGATTTTTTTGGGGAAATCCTTTTTATGGAAAGGCAAAAATTTCGTTAAAAGCCAGAACACTGGAAGGTGATAAAATAAAAGTAAACGACAGATTGGGAAATCCGATCATTATCGGTACTGTAATTATTTGGCGTGTTATTGATTCTGCAAAAGCGCGTTTTGAAGTAGAGAATTATGAGATGTATGTAAAATTACAAAGCGATACTGCCGTTCGTCACCTTGCGGGAAGTTATTCTTATGACCATTTTTCTGATGAGGAAGGACAGGAAATTACATTGCGAAGCGGTGGTGATTTTATTAATGGTGAATTAATGAAAGAATTAAAAGACAGACTTGCCTTAGCGGGTGTTGAAGTAATAGAAGCAAGAATTACACATCTTGCTTATGCCGAAGAAATTGCACATGCCATGTTGCAGCGTCAGCAAGCAACTGCGGTTGTTGCAGCAAGAACTAAAATTGTGGAAGGTGCAGTTGGTATGGTGCATTTAGCATTGGAAAAATTAAAGAAAGAAGGAATTGTTGATCTTGATGAAGATAAAAAAGCAGCTATGGTCAGCAATTTATTAGTGGTGTTGTGCAGCGATAAAGCAGCGAATCCGGTGGTAAATACCGGCACATTATATCATTAAAATAAATTATAAAATTCTCCGGCAGAATTAAATGTTTTGCCGGAGAATAATTTTGGGGTTTTTAATTTCCATTATGGATCATATAGAAGAACAACAACTGCAAAGTAAATTTTTATTGGTCATATTTTTTGTAAGTGCAATTTCAGTGATCACAGGAATGGTATCTGCAATACGAAACAATAATATGCAGGGAGGAAGTTTTTTAAATATGATCTGGTTATGTATTATTCTTTTTTCAATTTTAGGTGGCATGTTTTATTTTATGTTTCACATGACGTTAGTAACAGAAGTAAATAAAAATGGATTTCATTATAGATTTTTTCCTATTATCAGAAGAAAAAAGTTATTGATTACAGCGATATGATAAGCTGGCAATTAAAAAGCAAACAAGATTTTAAAGAACGCATGAATATAGGATATAGAAAAAATACTTTTGCCAAAAAAACTTCCTTTATGATGGGCAGTGATGAATATTTGGAGATCATTACAAAAACGAATCATACCTATATTTTTAGTACGACCAATTATTATAGTTTAACCTCAGCTTTAAGAAAATACTGCTCGCAAAAGGAGATCTGATGGCCAAAGAAACTAAAAAAGCATTAATAATTCGTATCAACCCTGATACCATTAAAGCCATTGAAAAATGGGCCGCCGATGATTTCAGGAGTGTGAACGGGCAGATAGAGTTTTTGTTGAATGAGGCGTTGAAGAAATCGGGGCGGTACGATAAAAACGACAACGATATAATTGATGGGGAAACAGGAAAAAGATTTGATGATTAAATAAATAATCTCCCATTGTAATTAAGCAACCGAAATTAATTTTAAAGTGTATTTAATATTACATCTAACATATCATTGTTTTGAGTTTAATTACAAATTGAAATATACCACACCAGCCTGAACATTAAACTTAGCAGTGATATTTTTTTTTATGGCATCCCTACGGGATTTCCGAATTCTCTTTCTTCTTAATTGCTACCAATATTTCGTCCCTACAGGACTGTAGTCAAGGATGAACTTAAAAATCATAATTAGCACATATAATCCCAAAATATCATAAAAGTGCCGTAGGCATGATATATCGGTAGCAATAAAGTAAAATATCACCCTAGTGCCGTAGGCATGATATATTAAAATGTCCTGGGAAAAGATAATCCTCAAATGATTCGATAATCATTTAGGGCATTTTTGTTTAAAGCAGAAGGTTTAAATTGGAAAATAATAGCGTAAAATATTTCTACATTAAATCTTACACGACCAAACAATGCTATCCGAAGGTTTATTCATACATACAATTTTATACCCTTCATCCACCGCATTCGAAAACTTTTTAATGGTAATCACGTATTCATTTTGAAATATTTCATATTCTTCGGGATCACCATGAGATCGCAAATGCCTGCCTAAGGCGAGATCCATATTTGTTTTATCGGAAAATTTCTGGAGGGATTTTGGGAGTTGATTGCTTTGAAGGACTGATTCCTCAAAAGAATAAAAATCTCCCCAGCCACTTCTTCCGGTTGCAGGCTCCATGTCGTGGGAAAATAATTCCTTGTAATAAGTTTTTCCACTTTCGAGAATAATAAAATGATGTTGAATATCTCTTGTTGTTCGCGTGGAAGATTCTCCTCCTGAATTTAAATGATAGGAAAATATATGTATTCCCTTTTCACTTTTATCCATATACACTTCAAATAATCCATCCGCCCTTGCATATAAAAATGTCACGAAGGGTTTAACAAAAACAAAAATTACGAGTGCGATCATTCCAAAAGTTACAATCCCGATGATAATATCACCAATATTGGGAATAACCATAGGGAGATAAATTGTTGCGAGCGAAATCAGTGCTATTGCAACAATAAAAAGTAAAAAATATTTAAGATTTGGCGGAAAACGCATGGGAAAATGAATTTCAAAAACGAAATTAAATATTTCGTTTCAAAATTTTAAATTCATAGGGCAATAAGTTCATATTTGTATCCAAAGTAATTTGGGATCCACTCATCAGATCTGTCCAGGTGCCGCCATTCAGTTCAGCAGGGATAGGAAAATCTTTAGTGATGTTTTTTACATTGACAATAATAAGTGATTCCTCATTTTCGAAAGTCTTTTTAAATGCAAGAATAAATGCGTTGTTATATTGGGTGATATCACCCATTTTTAAGGAAGAATAATCTTTATAAAATGAAATTAATTTTTGGTAGGTATTTTGCATATCTACATTCAAGGACCAATTAATTGGAGTTGCACTAAAGAGTGGTAAATTAACTGCACATCCCACCTCCTGACCATTATAAAACAATGGAATTCCGTTCAGATACATTGTAATTACTGATGCAGCAAGTGCTCCATCTATACCATTAAATAAAGTAACCGGAGGTTCATCCCAGGCTGTTTCATCGTGATTTGTGGTGAATCGCAATTTGAATTTTCCTTCAGGAATTCCACTCATTTCCGAAAAATGTGTAGTAAAAATTGCCGTGGCGGAATAATTATTTATAAAAACATTTTTTAAGGTGCTATAAAAATCCCATGCGTAATTCATATCAAATCCCGCTGTAAAATGATCGTCTCTTGCACCTTCGGCTAACATAATAATATCGGATTTAATTCCGCGCAAAGCCAAATTTGCATCCGCCCAAAAATCGAAAGGAACCATATCGGCAGCATCACATCTGAACCCATCGATATCGGTTTCATTTACCCAATATTCCATTGCATCGATCATGGCAACACGCATATCATCATTGGAAAAATTAAGATCTGCAACATCGTTCCAACCGGTGCCCAAAGGAGAAATAATATTTCCACTTCCATCTTGAGTATACCAATCTGTATTTGCAATCCAGGGATTATCCCAGGCGGTATGATTTGCCACCCAATCTAAAATAACAGCAATATTTCTGTTGTGACATTCTATAACCAGATTTTCAAAATCAACTAAACTTCCAAATTCCGAATTCACCTCAGTATAATTCTGCACTGAATATGGTGATCCTAATCCTCCAACAGAATTTAATTGCCCAACAGGATGAATTGGCATTAACCAAATAGTATTTATGCCAAGTGCTTGTATAGAATCCAATCTCGCAATAATTCCCTGAAAATCGGCAGTATTACTAAAACAGCGTATATTAATTTCATACATCACAATATCCTCCACAGCCGGTGTGGAATAATTTATTGTTGGTTCAACTTCATCTTTACAGGAATAAAAAAAGGTAATAAATGATATGAATAATATTAGGAATTTAGAATGAGTCATGATGTAAATTTAGCTTAATATAATATGATCTGCAAGATATGGGAGGTTTAATTAAACGACCTTCCAGGTTAAAAAAATGTAGACCTTCAAGGTTTCCAAAACCTGGAAGGTCGGCATGGAGTAAACTTAATTTAATGTAAAGTGGAATTTCTTTTTCACCATTTCGAAAATCAGACCTACCAGGTTAAAAAAGGTAGACCTACCAGGTTTTAAAAACCTGGTAGGTCGGGTTGAAGTAATTAAACTTCATTCTTAATTAAACTTTCACTTTGCCCCTTCGAAAATCAGACCTCACAGGTTAAAAAAAACCTGGTAGGTCGATTTTCTAACCTGTGAGGTCGGCCGGAAGAAATTTAAGTTTAAGGTAGAGAGAAACTTCTTACTCACCCTTCGAAAATCAGACCTCACAGGTTAAAAAAAAACCTTGTAGGTCGATTTTCTAACCTGTAAGGTCGGCATGAAGAAATCTAAGTTTAAGGTAAAGTGAAACTTCTTATTCACCCTTCGAAAATCAGACCTCACAGGTTAAAAAAAAACCTGGTAGGTCGATTTTCTAACCTGTGAGGTCGGCATGAAGAAATCTAAGTTTAAGGTAAAGTGAAACTTCTTGCTCACCCTTCGAAAATCAGGCCTCACAAGTTAAAAAAAAACGGGCAGGTCGATTTTCTACCGAATTACATATTCCCATTTTTCACTTGGATAGTTGCGCCCCGTCAATAACCAAATTGATGTTCCACCGGAAAGATAGGCGGCGAGACCGGAATATAAAAAAATACGTGCAAGTGCGTCATCATTGGTAAGAAACAATACACCGGAGGTAAGCAATCCTATTGCACCAAGAGACGCGATTATAATAGATGCTATTGCTATATTTTTATTGCACCTGCAATAATGTAAATTAGTAATATCTTTCAAAAGAATTTTAATTGTATCTCCAACATTTACCGAATCTAAAATAAATGGTTGATTTTGAAATCCAAAATATCCAATTGTTTTTTCAAATAATAAAAAGGAATCCTGCACTTCAATATACTTATATGGCATGTCTATTTTAAGTATTGAGTCAATTACAATTGTCGTATTATTAAAAAAGAATTTATTTTCAACATCAAATTTCACAAAACCGGTATCAATAAGTTTTTCTTTACCGGATTTTTTATTGATCGCATAAACACTTTGGGAACTTAATCCTGAAAAATAGAAAATGCAGAGGATCAATAAAATGTTACGCATATAGACATTGTTTTTTTAAAAAAGATCATTTAATAACCCTTCATCCACAATCTCAGGGAGCGTAACCTTTAATTCAGGAGTTCTATCCATTTCCCTTTTAATTGCAAACATCGCTTCTTTATTTCTTGCCCAGCTACGGCGGGAGATTCCGTTATTTACATCCCAAAATAACATTTGTTGTAAACGTGTTTCCGCTTCTTTGGTGCCGTCTAAAACCATTCCGAATCCACCATTTATTACTTCTCCCCAACCTACGCCACCACCGTTGTGAATACTCACCCAGGTTGCTCCGCGGAAACTGTCGCCTATCACATTTTGTATTGCCATATCGGCTGTAAATTGGGAGCCATCATAAATATTACTTGTTTCACGGTAAGGAGAATCGGTTCCACTTACATCGTGATGATCTCTTCCCAACACAACCGGTCCTGATAATTCGCCGTTTGCTATTGCATCATTAAAAGCCTTTGCAATTTTAATTCTTCCTTCTGCATCTGCATATAAAATTCGCGCCTGACTTCCAACCACCATTTTATTATCCATCGCCGATCTTATCCAATTAATATTATCACTTAATTGCAATTTAATTTCATCAGGAGCAGTGGAATATATTTCCTCCAAAACTTTTGCTGCTATATTATCTGTTTTACGCAGATCATTTTCCTCATTACTTGCACAAACCCATCTGAACGGTCCGAATCCATAATCAAAACACATGGGACCTAAAATATCCTGCACATAACTTTTATAAATAAATGTTCCATCTGCATTTAATATATCAGCACCGGCACGGGACGCTTCCAATAAAAATGCATTTCCATAATCGAAAAAATACATGCCGTTTGCAGTTAATTTTTTTATTGCATTCGCATGACGTCTTAAACTTTCATACACTTTTTCTTTGAATAAAGGTGCATTTTCGGCCATCATTTTATTCGATTCCTCAAAACTTAAACCCACAGGATAATAACCACCTGCAAATGGATTATGTAAGGATGTTTGATCACTTCCAATTTCAATTTTAATATTATCCGCTACAAGTTTTTCCAAAAGATCCACCACATTTCCATGATATGCTAAAGAAACTGCTTCTTTATTTTTTCGCGCAATTTCCATGCGGGAAATGAGTGTATTTAAGTCACTAAATACTTCATCCACCCAACCCTGTGAATGCCGCGTTTGTAATGCTTTTTCATTTACTTCGGCAACAACACATATTCCTTTCGCAATTACGGTTGCTTTTGGTTGCGCGCCACTCATGCCACCAAGACCTGCAGTTACAAAAACTTTTCCGCTGCAATCTTTTGCAGTATTATCTATTTTTCTTGCTGCATTTAATACGGTAATATTTGTTCCATGCACAATTCCCTGCGGACCAATATACATAAATGAACCGGCGGTCATTTGCCCGTATTGAGTTACACCTAATGCATTAAATTTTTCCCAATCATCGGGTTTGGAATAATTTGGGATCATCATTCCATTGGTAACAACAACGCGAGGTGCATTTTTATGTGAAGGGAATAAACCCATGGGATGACCTGAATATAAAACCAATGTTTGTTCATCGCTCATGGTTGCGAGATATTGCATGGTAATTAAATACTGCGCCCAGTTTTGAAACACAGCACCGTTTCCGCCATAGGTAATTAATTCGTGGGGATGTTGTGCAACGGCATGATCAAGATTATTTTGCAACATCAACATGATGCATGCAGCTTGTTTACTTTTGTGGGGATAATCAGAAAATTTTCTGGCTTTTATTTCATAATCAGGTCGAAACCTAAACATATAAATTCTACCGTATGTTTTTAATTCCGCTGCGAATTCCGTTGCTAAAAATTTATGATGTTTTTTCGGGAAATAACGAAGTGCATTTCTTACTGCAAGTTTTTTTTCTTCGGCATTAAGTATATCTTTTCTTTTAGGAGCGTGATTTATTGTTGTATCTATCTCTTTTGCAACAGGCAATTCCTCAGGAATACCTTGTAAAATGCGACTTTGGAACTCTTCCACCGATACGATCTTTGATACGCTTGTCATATACTTATTTTGCTCAAAGTTAACGTTTGACTGCTTTTCTGACAAAAATGCGTTTTCAATCACTTTCTGAGTTGAAATTCTATTCTTACCAATATTTAATTTTAAGCATAATGATGTGTATATTTAAAATCTAAATCCGGCTCCGTTTGTCTAAATATAGTAATAGCATGTTTGCTACCTTTTTTTTGTCAAAAAGGTAGCGCCAAAAGACAAGGGCTTCACCATGCAGCTTTATGTCCCTAATGCTTGCCACCCGGAGCGAAAAAGGCGCCATGTCGATCCGCTTATTACATGCATCGATTTGAAATTAATTCATTAATCAAAACTATTCTTTTCAAAATAATGGCGCTTATTTTCGCTCAAATCCCTCTATCATTGGAGGTTTTATTGTGTTGTGGCGGCGCATAAGGGACATTAAAGCCACCTGCTGATGCCCACTTCCGTCTCCGTATAACCTGTATGGAGGTTTATAAATTGTATCCCTATTAGGATTTATCCCATTGAAATATACATACTATCAAACTTTTATTACATTTTAACAAAATGGCATAGTGTTTGGCTTTCTCAAATCAAATTAACCGATATGAAAAAGATTTTACTTGGTCTATGTTTCGCTCCACTCTTTTTTAGTTCTTGTGAAAGGGATGAGATCCCTGAATATGATGTCCGCGATGAATATGTAGGTTTTTACCTCGTAACGGACGCCTGCGATGCAACACTTTCTGATTATGAACTGGAGGTGTATAAATCAAGTAATTACAGCGATATTATTTTCGGATGGCCGGGATTATATGAAGCGGGATATGAAGTTGCCGGTATAGTAACCGGAATGAAAGTGATAATTCCTTTACAACAATTTTATGTATCAACCTATCCTGAAATTTTTTACGAATTCAGTGGAAGTGGTTCATTGGAAGACAATGTCTTAAAAATAGACTATACCGTTTTAACTGTACAGAACGGATTGATAATAGATGAAAATAACTGTATAGCCACAATGGTTCGTCAATTATAAAGTGATCAATGCATCACGGAAATTCGGCTTATGGATATTGCTTTTTCCTTTATTATTTTAATGATATAATTTCCGGAGATCAAATTGGAGACATCTATAAATTCTGTATTTGTAACGATTTTATTTTCGGAAATTATTTTTCCTTCCATATTAAATATTACCATTTCAGAACCTGCTATTTCTCCTGAAATTAAAACATGATCAGTGGAAGGGTTGGGGTAAATAAAAAGGGATAAATTATTTTTTTCTGTTATGTTATCTATTAATGTTCTGTCAAATATTACCAATCCTTTTGATTCCGTTCCGATCCAGATCCTGTTCTGTTCATCAACAGCAACACAGTTTAAAAAATCGTCGGGTAGTTCTGAATTCAGGGTATCAAATAAAGCCCATGTCATGTTATCAAATATCTCCAAACCTTCAGATGTCATGGCAATTGCGGCAATATTATCATTATCAATAACCAGATCATCAAGCGACCAGTCAACGATATCGGAAGTACTTGGAGTGAATTTCAAAAAGGTTGTATCAGGTGTGAGTACACTTAATCCTCCAAAGGAAGTTGCAAGCCAAATGTTGTGATCAATGTCTTCATCAATTCCCAAAACAGTATTATCACTAATTAATGAATTTGTTGTTTTATAGGTATTGATAATCCCATTATCGTACGTTGCAAGTCCGCCATTTATTGTGCCCATATACTTGACATTATTTTCACCGACATATATTTTGGGAATATTATTGGAGAGCAACGGTGAATTATCAGGATCGTATGTAAACCAATTATCAAGTCCATCCCATTTTGTTAATCCTCCTAACGAACCTATCCACATTGTATCATTTTGGTCTTTTGTAATTGCTCTTATCTGATAATCAGGAATAGGGGAATTGGCGGGATCATAAATGGTCCAAACGGTATCATATTTAACTAATCCATGTAAAAATGTTCCTATCCATAAGGTAGAATCTTCCACGTCGTTAAATATTGCTCTGATATCATTTTCAGGCAAACCGGAATTATCGGTATTATAAACTGTCCAGTTATTATCTGCATCAATTTTTACCAAACCATTTTCAGTCCCTATCCATTTATTCTGATCGGAATCAACATATATAACGTGCACCAGGTTTGAGGGCATTTCAGAATTTTCGGTATTATAAATAGTGAATGGAGATTGCCCATTTAAATGGGAGCAAATAAATATAAGAATTAGCAAGGAAAAACTTCGCATAACACAAATTTACGACTCTTAGCGATAGGTTGAATAATGATCTTTGTCAAATTCGCAAAAAGATCTACAAAAAATGTCTAAATAAAAAAGGCACCTTCACAAACTGATGGTGCCTTTAATAAATTTTAAAAATTATTATTCTCTATCCAATAAACCCGGAATAATTGCTCCTTCTTCTTCAATTTCCAAACCTTTTTTCTTTATTCCTAATTTTCTGAACACCCAATTACGGAATCGATCATTTAATAAATACATAACCGGCACAACAAGCAGAGTAATAAATGTTGCATAACCCAATCCGAAAACGATCGTCCATGCAAGTGGTCCCCAGAACACAACGTTTTCACCACCCAACCAGATGTCAGGTTTAAATTCGGTGAATAAACCGATGAAGTTGATATTAAATCCAACTGCAAGAGGGATCATTCCGAGAATTGTAGCCGTTGCTGTTAATACTACAGGAGTCATACGCACTCTTGCTGCTTCTACCACTGCATCGCGAATTGGAACACCTTGTTCAACCAAAGTATCCGTAAATTCCACTAATAAAATTCCATTTCGCACAACAATTCCGAGCAATGCAACAACACCAACTCCGGTCATTACCGCTGAGAAATTCATATCAAAAATTCCATATCCTAAAAGCACTCCGATAATACTGAAGAATACTTCCACAAAAATGATCAATGGTTTTGAGATGGAATTAAATTGTGCAACCAAAATAATAATGATCAAAAATAAGGAGATGATCCATGCCACGCCCATAAAATTAATGGTGTCTTCCATATCCTGACTTGCACCGGTATAACCGATTGTTACGCCTTCAGGAGTATCAAAATCTGCTAATGCTTCTTTCACCTGATTCATAATTACGGGTTGTTGACTTTCATATCCGGATAATAAATTAGAAGCAAGTGTTACCACACGTTTTTGATCTATTCTTTTAATTCCGGAATAGGTTGTATTATAATCGATGGTAGCAAATGCACTTAAAGGTATTTGACGCACCTGACCGGTCATCATATCGCGATACGTTATTTTCAGGTCTTTTAATTGGTCAATATTTTTTCTTTGTGCTTCATCGTATCGAACCACAATTGGAAAATCATCATTGCCATCTTTAAATTTAGAAACTTCCCATCCATACACTGCATTTCTTATTTCACCGCCAACAGTAAAGGTTGATACACCTTCTCTGTTCATGCGTTCACGATCGAGGTCTATGGTGATCTCCGGTTTATTTGCCTGAAGATCCGTTTTTAATTCTTCAATACCTGCAATATTTAATCCGTCGAGATATCTTTTAATATTATTACTTGTTGCAATAAGATCATCAAAATTATCACCGGTTATTTCAATATTAATTGGTTTACCTGCGGGAGGACCGTTTTGTTCACCACCCACCGTAATATCTGCACCTGGAATATCCTTTAATACAGCTCTGAATTTTTCAAAATAAGGTTCTGTTTTTTGATTTCTTCTAATTGCCGGTTCGATAAAGGCAACAGATACTTTTCCTTTATTGGTATATGCACTTTGATCGAATGGATCTTCACTTGCGCCAATTGTTACATTGGAGATCACAGATTTTACAAGCGGATTATTATCACCTAAAACACCATGAATTTTTCTCTCCACTAATTGTGTAACGGAATCTGTTGTTTGTTGATCAGTTCCTGTTGGCATTACAACATAGGCAAATATGAAATTTGGATCACCAACAGGGAATTGTTCTACACCCGGTTTTCTCACCGTTAATAACGCAATTGCGATAATAAGAGTACCAATTATGGATAAAAATAAAGTACCCGGATGCCTTAATGTCCATTTTAAAAAGTTTGCATATCTGTTTTGAAATGCAGGCCAACCTTTTCGTTGAAACCATTTTACTGCTTTTATTAATACCAGGTTATAAAACCATACCAAGGCAATTAAAGTTAAAATTACATTACCCAAAACAGGATTTCCACTTAATGTTATCATCAAACCAAAAATTGCAAATACTATCGTTCTGAAAATAGCTTTCCTGCGATTTGGTTTTTCGCCTTCATGATGCGGTTTCATAAAAGTTGCTGCAAAAACCGGATTTATTAAATACGCAACTAATAAAGATGCAGTAAGTGTAACAATTAATGTTACGGGTAATCCGTGCATAAATGATCCTATCATTCCCGGCCAGAATAAAAGCGGGAAAAAGGGAGCAAGTGTTGTTAATGTTCCTGCAAGCACCGGCATAAATACTTCACCTGCAGCCCGTTTAGCTGCATCTTTTATTGGTATTTTTCCATTGCCGAAAATCCGGTGAGTATTTTCGATCACGACGATGGCATCATCCACAACAATTCCCAAGCCCAGCAGGAAGGCGAATAATACAATTACGTTCATCGTCATTCCTAAAATACTCAACACAATAAATGCGATAAACATAGATAATGGAACCGATAGACCAACAAACATTGCATCTGTTGCGCCCATAAAAAACATGAGCACCAGTGTTACCAATATAAATCCGATAATAATAGTATTAATAAGATCGGCAACCTGCGTTCTTGTTGTAGAAGATGTATCACCTGTTACAGTAACATTTAAATCGGATGGAATATCTTTTTCCGACATCTCATCCAGCAAAACATGGATATTATCGGAAGCTTCAATTAAGTTTTTCCCGCTTTTTTTAATTACATTGAGGGTAATAACTTTTTTACCATCTAATCTTGCAAAACTTTCCTGCTCCTTAAAATCATCCTGAATAACTGCAATATCTTTTAAATAAATTGCATAATTATTCATGTTGTTAATGGTAAGATTTTGTATTTGTTCAACATTGTCAAACTCACCACTTACGGTGATGCTTCTGCGCATATCCTCCACCTTAATAGTTCCGCCGGAAACAATTCTGTTCTCGTTACTTATAGCAGCGTAGATGTCATACATTGTGATCTGCGCGGCTTGCATTTTATACATGTCAACATTTATCTGTATTTCGCGTTCCGGAGCACCAATGATATCCACTTTTGATATTTCAGGAAGTTTTTCAATTTCATCTTGAATTAATTCCGCATATTTTTTAATACCAGTAAGATCGTAATCACCACTCACATTCACTTGCATGATAGGCATATCAGAAAATTCCACTTTTGCAACATTAGGTCCATAAGTAGGATCAAGATCGCTTGGTAAAGTTGGTTTTGCTTTATCAACGGCGTCTTTAACTTTTTGATTTGCCTCATCAATATCAGTTCCGGAAACAAATTCCACCTGAATACTGGAAAAATCCTGCACTGAACTGCTTATTATTTTATTTACACCGCTTATAGCTCCTATCTCTTTTTCCAATTGTTTGGTAATGAGATTTTCCATATCACTTGGAGAGGAACCGGGGTATATTGTCGCCACATAAATAGTAGGCATTGTAATATCAGGATATAACTCCTTGGGCAATCCATTATAGGTGGAAATACCCATGATTGTCAGCATAATGGTAATAATAAATACCGTTGTGCGGTTATTTATTGCCCAGCTGGATGGTTTAAATTCTTTGAATACGTTTTTCATTTATAAATATTTTTTAATTAATTAAAACAGATCTGATCAAAATATTGCTGATCGTTTTCCATTTTATTTAATAGGGTTGCAAACATGATTCTTTTCAATATTGAATTTCCTGACCTGCTATAACATTTTGATATCCTGAGGTAATAACCTTATCTCCTTTCACCAATCCTGAGGTTATTTCGGCCATTCCGCCATATATTTTACCAACGGTTACTGTTTTGCGAACTGCAACTTTTTTTCCATTCTCTTCCCCTGCCACATACACATAATCGGCATCACTTGATTTCTGGATCATATTAAGATCAACAACAATGGCATTTTCAGCTTCATAATCCGCAATTTTCATTACAGCAATCATATTTGGTTTTAATAAAGGATCGCTTGGCAATTTTGCTTCCACAGTAAATGTTCTGCTTTGTGAATTAATTACTTTGGATGCGAAGGTTACTTTTGCGTCTAATTCTTTATGCTGATCTGTGATCATAATTTTAGCATTATCACCGGCAGAAACTATAGAAGAATGAGATTCAGAAACTTCCCCTTTTGCTTTTAATGTATTCATATTTACAACACGAATTCCCTGAAATCCTGGAGAACCGATTTGTCCGATCTTAATATCAACTGCATCAACAACTCCATTAATAGGAGAAGTTAATTTACTCATAGTTAATTGCTCATTGGCTGCAGCAATACTTTTTTCTAATGTTTCAACATTATTTTTAGCGGATAGAAATTGAATTTCACTTCCTATCTTCTGATCCCACAATGCTTTTTGTTTATTGTAAACATCTTTTGCAAAAGAGAGTTGTGATTCCAGTGTTTCCACATTTTTTTTCATGGCATCATTATCTGTTGAGGCAAGTACTTGTCCTTTGGAAACATTTTGTCCAACTGTTACATAAATTGCATTAATAACGCCGGGCATTTGCGGAGTAACAATTACATTTTCCTCTGCATCAATTTTACCTTGTACTTCGATATAGTGAATAAATGGCTGAGTATTTATTTCTGAAACCACAACCAATTCTCCCTTCGGTTCTTTTGCAGTGGTATCGGCATCAGCAATTTCTTTCTCTAATTTTTTAATTTTTTCGGTGATATCTGCATGTTCTTTTTTGAGTTTATTCAGTTCAGCCTGTTTGTCGTTTGATTCTTTAGCACCACAAGATGCAAGAAAAATAATAACGGTTAGATATAATAAGGTCTTTCTCATAGTATGTTGATTTAATTAATTGTATCCTAATGATTTGTTTAAAGCGGTTTTAGTATTTAAAAGATTATATAAAGCGGTAATATATGAACCTTGTGCGGTATATAAAGTGCTTTCGGCATTGTTCAATTCGAGGCTGGAACCAACTCCTTCTCTGTATTTTATTAATGCTGTATCGTATATTTTTTGTGCGAGTTCCTGATTTTGTTTTTGGATATCAAAATCACTTTCCGCATTGATATAATCAGTTTTTGCCTTTTCTATTTCCAATAATATACCCTGTGTAGCACTCAGTAAATTTAGTTGTGCTTTTTCATAATCGATCTGTGCCGCCTGCACACTTGTTCTTCTTTCGAAACCTGAAAAGATCGGAACTTGCATTTTAACACCAATCAAACCTGTTTCAAACCAGAGTTCATCTGAATCGAAAAAATTAAAACTATTGCGTTGCGCATTTTGTGAATAAGATGCATATAAAGCCAATGTTGGCAAATACATAGATTTCTTTAATTTGATATTTAACTCATTTAAGATCATGGTTTGATTTAAGATCGTAAATTCAGGTCGGGTCAGATAATTTTGATCGTTGTTTACCAAATTTGCATTGCCGGTAAATATGTCAATATCGTCAGTTAAGGTTATTGGAGTATTTATATCCAACCCCATGGTATACTTAAGAAATGTTTCAGCAAGTATAGTTTGTCGTTTAGCATTTGCTAGTTGACCATTTAAAGTAAGTGTGCTCATTGTCAAACGGTCCACATCAATTTGTTCAACAAAACCTGCTTTGAGCATTTCCTTTACTTCAAAATATACTTTATCGAGATTGTTGATATTTTTTTGGAGTAATGTTTCAAATTCCTTTGAAATTAATACAGAATAATATGCACTCTCCACATTTTTACGGATATCTTGTTCCGTAAGTTTTTGTTGAGCATTCACAAGATCCACATATTCTTTTGATGCATTTAACGCAACGATCCACGCCCCGTTAAATAATAATTGTGAAGCTGAAATACCTGCAGTAAGGTTTTGTTCTGTACCAAACTGTACCGGAATAAAATCACCAACTTCTCCACCAAAAAATTCAGCCGGTAAAAGTGAAGTGGGTAATTTAAAGAAATTCTGATAGTCAACGGTTGCATCAACCTGAGGTAAACCGGCCGAAAGTCGGTTTTTTACTGTTATCTGTGCATTCGCCACATCGAGCGCTGCAGATTTTGATTGGGTGTTATTTTCAATGCCATAATCAATTGCCTGTTGCAACGAATATTGTTGCGATTGCGCTAACAATAATGCAGGGCTGATCAACGCGATTAAAAATAATTTGAGTTTATATGCCATGTTTTTCTGATTTTATTTTTTCGAGTAATTTAATTCCTTTGGGTGTTGCTATTCCGCGAATGTGATAATCGATAAATACATTAAATGTTTTTTCAGGAGGAAATTTATCGTATGGAAAAATTTCGTTATCGATAAACATTTCAACGCGCGCAATATATATTCGTGTTATAATTTCAACATTAAGATCTTCGCGATAAATTTCTTCACGAATTCCCCGTTCCAGATTATTTTTTATGCTGTTATACACTTCTGTGATCCGGTGATTTTTAAAAACATTCCAACTTTCAGGGTGGTATTTTCTGAGGTCGAACATTAAACTTGGATTCATGTTCTTACTCATTTCATTCATCCAGTTTGCAATTCCTATCATTTCATCTATAGCAGTTTTTGCCTCACTTAATATTTCTTCTACAGCCTTATTTTGACAGGCAAAGTGATGCACGATAATTTGATGAATCAGGTCATCTTTATTCTCAAAGAACTGGTAAAGGGTTTTCTTACTGATGCCCAACTCGCGGGAAACATCATCCATGGTGACGCTTTTTATGCCGTACCGCATGAAGAGACGCTCGCAGCGGGATAATATTTTATCCTTATCCTCCGTAGCTTTAGCGAAGGAGGACTTGTCCATTTCCGTAGATTTAGCAAGGGAAACCTTTTCGTTCTGTCCTTTATTATCATCACCATTCTGCTCAGAATCCTTCTTCCGACCCAATTCTTCCTCGTTATTCATTTGATTTTCCATTAGTTATGTGCCTAAACCCTTGTTTTTGGCCAATTTTTTGAATTAGGATGCAAAGGTAAATACAAGAAACTCAGGAAACCAAGAATTGTTCGAAAGTTTCCATAGTTTTTTTATTAATTTAATTTTTTCGTCATTTAAGGGGTCAGGGAGTAAACTTTCTGATGCAAAATTGTATCAGCAGTTTCCTGTTTAGAAGGTATTTTCGATGAACGGGCGAATTTTCGGGTTGAATCGCACTTTCCGATGAACCGAATGGCAGGTTAAAGCATTTATAAATTCCACTCAGTTAATTTCTTAATTTTGTTAAATAAATCCACGTCAATGAAGCTTATTTTAACTCTTTTGCTGGCATTTCTTGTTGCCGGAATACAGGCA